>NZ_JAUBWA010000058.1:0-43570 GCF_036702825.1 Microcoleus sp. A003_D6
AAGGTTCTGAACCGACTAAATCGTCAGTAAAAGACGTTAAAACCTACCCCCGGACTGGAGGAAAGTCACGACCGAGGAGCTAGTTGCAATACTAGAATAGCAGACCGCCAATTTTGGCAAAAGGATTGCGCCCGGAAACCCTAGTAATAGGGATATTAAGACCGAAATGTCTTAAGAATCTCAGTCGCTTTAGCGCTGAGAGTGTCAATCTGTTTAAAAATAGCTTGGGCGATCGCACTTCGAGCGATCGACTCGGCCCAAAGGTCGATCGGCATTAAAAATCCCACAACGCAAACACTCACAGTAATCCAACCGCTACAGCAGTTGACTGCACTCGTTAGTTTCGATAAATTTATGTTCAGGATTTGGGATGGGAGTAGAAGGACTTGAACCTTCGACCTTGAGATTAAGAGTCACCTGCTCTAACCAACTGAGCTATACTCCCGCATCTAAGCTACTATAACACAACTCTTCTGAAAATTCAAGTGTTTTCGTAAAAAATTGTGGCGATCGGCCTGACTCAACATTGAAATCGAGAAAATACCGCATACAATTTTTGTGTAATTCCTAGAAAATCATTTTGTAGTAAGGACTTCAGTTCTTTTTGGCCCGCAGTAATTGCAACGCATAAAGCCCCGATTGCTAATGCTTCACTCGATAATGAAGTAACATGAAACCGTTGCTGTAGATTTTGCGATCGGCAAGTTCCAAATTTGTCGGAGCAATTGCACCGGAAAAAAGAGGAATTCCTGCTCCGATAACTACCGGATTTAACTTCACAATCATCTCGTCAATCTCAGAAAAAAGAGTGGTTGCTAAAGCGCCTCCACCGCAGAGCCAGATGTCTTTACCCGTTTCTTTTTTCAATTCCTGAACCAATTCAACAGGATTGTCCGAAACAAGTTGAATATTCTCATCTGGACTGGCTTCCATAGTGCGCGAAAAGACATACTGCTTCAAGCTGGGATAAGGATTAGTTATACCAACATTTAGCCCTACCTCATAGGTTTTCCGTCCCATCAAAACCGCATCAAACTGCTTGTTCTCTGCACGAATGCCTAATGCTTCCTGAAGGTGAACCGGAATAGTCTCAGGAAAAGACTCAAACAAATCAGCAAAATGCTCTCCTTGCATAGGAAAACAATCAAATGACCCATCTTCGCGAGCAATAAACCCATCAACGGTGCAAGCAACGTAATATTTTAGTTTTCTCATGTTTCACCTTTTTTATTAAGTTGTTTGGTTACTGCTTGCTTCTGAATGTAACTAATAGACCTCTTGCAAAAATAACTAGGACGGGCAAGATGCCCATCCCACAAAAAACATTTTTCCTTGTGGAACGGGCCGGAGAGCCCGTTCCAAAATTTGATTAAAAGGACTTTTGCAAGAGGTCTAATATATCCGATCGCTCCCTTGGTTAGAGATTTGCGATCGACCTTTTTATTTGTTAGCGCACAGTTTCGCAGCAGCAGCCATTTTATCGCGCGGCGCCCGCATCCCTACAGACGATCGCAGCAAAGCGCGATCGGACACTCAAAAGGAGATAAGCTGGTGTCAACTAAATATGACTGCTGCTAATGGCTGACAAAGAAGAGACTGCTGTGATTAAAGTCACAGTTCCCAAGCGTTTGCACGAAAAACTGAGAAACATCTCCCAGCAGACAGGAGTTCCTATGTCCACTCTGCTAGTCATGGCGGCTATCAAGGAATACAACCTCGTGGACGAAAATGAGACTAAGTAACTATTAGTGTACTTTAAGTACCCTTTAAAGGTACTATATGGTATATTTTAGGAATAGTCAACCCTGGAGGTGTGCTTGTGACTCAAGATCAACTCGAAGCCCTTGTCGATGAACTCGGCTTAGTGTCAGTCGTCAGCCTGCTGGCAAATATCTGCCACAACAAAGCCCGACAAACCTTGTGCATGAAGGGACAAGGGGCTACTCCTTATACCGCTTGGAACAGCAACGGCTTCTTGCTGAAGCAGTTGATGGCCAGACTGCGGCCAATCGGCAGCTACGATCGCGATTTAGACCTCAAGAACAACTGAGGTTCTGAGGTTCAACCCGTGCAAGTGCGTAAAGCATTGGTTTTAGTCGGTTAACAGCCGAGTATGTATGCTTTAACTGTTAGGGCACGGGTTGAAACTCTTCGATTTGGACTTGAACCTTGAATGGAGAGGACGGGACTCGAACCCGCATCGATCGACAGCAACTTTCAGGAAACGCGCTTCCTTACTGCCCGCAAGCAGACGGGAACTGCCCCCATCTCGGACTGTTAATTCCTTTCAGTGCCTCCGCAACCTGTTGCCCGTTGGCGTTTTCAGGGAACGTCGCGAAGCAACTTTTTACCCTACTCAACCAACCAGATCGTCCTTTTGGGAGCCGCTTTTCCAAAGTTTTTACGGTGCCATTCCACTTAGGCGACCTCCCCATAATTTTGCTCGCTATATATACGATCGCAAATCAAGACAACTGTTTTCGCTCCAGAATATAAGGCAACAGTTTGGCGATATTTCTAGCATCATCAATCCCTCGGTGATGAGTTCCTTCTAGCGGTAAACCCGCCAGTTGCAGAGCTTTCGCCATCCCATGACGTTTTCGCAAACCTTGCTTTTGGGAAAATAATTGTTTGAGATTGACATGAGGATAAGCAATGGGAAAAGGTACTTTGTGAAAATTGCTGTCTTGTTGAACAGGAAACGCGCTTCCTTACTGCCCGCAAGCAGACGGGAACTGCCCCCATCTCGGACTGTTAATTCCTTTCAGTGCCTCCGCAACCTGTTGCCCGTTGGCGTTTTCAGGGAACGTCGCGAAGCAACTTTTTACCCTACTCAACCAACCAGATCGTCCTTTTGGGAGCCGCTTTTCCAAAGTTTTTACGGTGCCATTCCACTTAGGCGACCTCCCCATAATTTTGCTCGCTATATATACGATCGCAAATCAAGACAACTGTTTTCGCTCCAGAATATAAGGCAACAGTTTGGCGATATTTCTAGCATCATCAATCCCTCGGTGATGAGTTCCTTCTAGCGGTAAACCCGCCAGTTGCAGAGCTTTCGCCATCCCATGACGTTTTCGCAAACCTTGCTTTTGGGAAAATAATTGTTTGAGATTGACATGAGGATAAGCAATGGGAAAAGGTACTTTGTGAAAATTGCTGTCTTGTTGAAATTGTTTGCGATCGAAATCACCCCAAGAACCAAACACGCCGTTTGAGTAACCGGACAGCCATTTTTTCAGAAGTGCGATCGCCTCCGGGTAAGTGGGAGCTTCCTCGACTTGTGCCTGAGAAATAGATGTTAGCGATTTGCAGAATTCAGTCAGCATAGGATGGCGAACTGGCTTAATAAAGCTTTGAAATTCATCAATGATAGTTAGCGTTTTTGCTTCTACCATAACGGCTCCAATCTCAATAATCTCCATCTCACTCTGTTTGATAGTTGCTTGTTTGTCACAGCAGGTTGCTTCAAGGTCAAGCACTAAATAGTAATGGTAATTGTTTAAATTCATATTTAACCTGTATTTTTATCCTGTGAAATTACAACAACTTCACATCGTACTGTTTGAACCTGTCGTCATGTGTAATGATAGTATAATCTTCGGCTTGGGCTTGAGAAATAATTAGGCGATCGAAAGGATCTTGATGGTAAAAAGGGAGATTTTGCAATTTATCGTAATGAATGAACTTAGTCTCTAGAATTTGAAACTCGTGGTTAATCAGAAATATTTCTAACTCCGATACAGAAATAGACAAAGACAACTTACCGATGCTGATTTTGATAGTAAGTTCCCACAGACTAGCTTGGCTGATATAAATTTCATTAACAGGATTAGCAATCAACGCTCGCACATCTTCATCAAGCCGAGCGTTACCTTCAACAAACCAAATTAGAATGTGAGTGTCAATTAGATATTTCATGGCAACATATATTCTTCAAAACCAGGAGGTGTTTCATCAAAATCATCCGCAACATAAGTAAAAATTCCTTGGCCACAGCCAAATTGACGGGGTTTGAGGACAGCAGTCTTTTCAGATGACTTTTCTCTCAGTTTTTGGATTTCGTCTAAAAGTTGAATATCCTTTAATAACAAAATCCACTGAATCAATTCTAATTTGAGAACTTGAATGCTCATGGCTACTATGTTGAATGGCTAGCAAATCTAGACTTATTATAAACCAATCCATCCACCAGGGAGGTACTGCCCCTCCTATTTCCGCGTTATCAGCACGGCGTCTCGCTTTTCGACTTCTGGTGGAAAAAGGAAGATGAAGGAATCGAACCCTTACAGTTACCTGTACCCCAGTTTTCAAGACTGGTTGCCAACCGTTTAGCGGCATCTTCCGAGGGGTGTCTGACGGGAATTGAACCCGCTATTACTGGTTTCACACACCAGCGCCGCTACCGCTTTGGCTTCAGACACCGCAGTGGAATCAAGGAGAATCGAACTCCTAACCTCTTGCGTGCAAAGCAAGCGCTCTACCAATTGAGCTATGACCCCGCGTAAAAGATTCACCTGTGGAGTAAATCTAAAATCTAAAATCTAAAATCTAAAATTGGTGTGGTGGATTGCGATCGGATTTGAACCGATATCTTTCTAACAGCCAGTTAGATGCTTTACCAATTAAGCTACGAACCCCAGAGAGCAGGAGCGGTAGGACTCGAACCCACAACATTCGAGGTAGAAGCTCGACACTCTATCCAGTTGAGTTACGCTCCCATGTTTTTTGTTAATGCGCGATTCCTTACGGGAATCGCTCTTAATATAAAAAATTATCCATTCAATGGAATCAACCTCCTTAAATTAAAGCAAAAACAACGAGAGTGGTAGGACTCGAACCCACAACATCCGCGTCCGAAGCGCGGCGCTCTATCCATTGAGCTACACTCCCATAAACCGATTGTAGATTTTAGATTTTAGATGTTGGATTGAATAAAACCTAAACCGATTTTAGATTTTGGATTGAATAAAACCTGTACCGATTTTAACCAAGCGGATAACGGGACTCGAACCCGTATCGCGAGTTTGGAAGACTCAGATGCTACCGTTGCACCATATCCGCACTTCAATTAGTTTTACCGATTGCAACTATTAAATCTCAACATACAGCCTCTACAAAATTGTCAAGTAAGTTTGCGTTGGACTGATGGGTAAAATTATTAACCGCTGATTTTTTAAATCTAATTCAATTCCCAACGCTTCCAGAGGAATCACGCCTAATAAAGCATTCATACCTCCCGGCAATTCCAAACACTCAAACGTGCCTTCGCGTCCTACTAAAGAAATTTTGGCATCCTGAAAAATTCTGGCTTTACCAATGCCATTAGCCGTCTCTACATCCACTTCTTTCAGCAGTTCTAAACCGAGTTGAGCAATGATACTTGCAGGCAAACACAATGTTGTTGCACCTGTATCAACTAGCACATTACTTAGAGTGACTGAACGGATTTGGTCGGAAGGCATAAATCCTCTGGCTGCGACATTTTGATCGGCGCGGTTAGTCACGGTGAGTGTGGTAATAATTTTTCCCATTGAGGTGTTGTCAGTTGCTAGCATAGTTTAACCTTGAACTACTCTACCTCAATCATCGCAAATTTTTGGAAAGTCGTGTAACTTTTAGTTGCCTGAAATAAATGTACTCTGGAATTCTGCAAATATTTTTGCTTGTTCAGAAGAGTCAAGTATAGAAAATAAGATGCTTTTTACTCTTCCCCAGAATTGACCATTGGGCAACAATAAATCTGCAAACATTTGGGCAACCATTGCTGGATCATTTTTAAATACACCGCATCCCCAAGCTCCCAAAACTAGAGCGTCGCAGCCATTAGAAATAGCTAGGCTCAACAATTTTGCACCGCGTTCATACAGAATTTCGCGTATTTTTTCAGCATCCTGAGATTGTTTTCTCCAAACTTCACCAGCATTAGGAGCTGGACTTGTGATGAAATCAACAAGATAAGGTGTTTCTAATAGCGTTCCATCATCTTTTCGGAAAACTGGACAATCAGGTGAATAGAGCATCCTATCTGAGTACAGGAGCGAATCATGAGAGCGATGAAATTCGTAGTGACCGCGACATTTCAAGATACTTTTGTAAAGAGCAGAACTGCGTGCTAAACTCTCTTCTTGAGCTTGTGCGCCTTTGAGAAATCCACCACCAGGATTTTTAGCAGAAGCAAAATTTAGGACTCCAATCTTTTGAAACTGTTGTCCTCTTGCCATACGTTCTGCTCCCATCAAAGTCGTCTCATTCCTCACTTCAAATTCAATGTTTGAGAATTGGGGAGTACCAGAAAGAACGCTTTGTTTGATATTAGAAAGAGCGTCGGGTTCATAGCATTTTGTCTGTTCAACACAGTATGCTATTTTTTGAACAAGTTCAATGCGTTTACCTTCAGGAGAGCAGTAGTAGCCTGCTTCAATAATTTTTAGTGTGTCTTGAGCGATCGCAATCCGTCTCATAATTTTTTCTCTGATTCCTTAGCAAAAAATTAACAGAAATAATATCTGTAGGGTAGTTACAAGCAGATGGCGAGATTTGAACTCGCAAGAAAGCTTTACAAGAGCCTCATGTTGCCAGTTACATCACACCTGCATTTTTGGTCGCGGGGGCAGGAGTTGAACCTGCTATGAAGAGGCTTATGAGACCTCCAAGCCTACCCAGGCTACTTCACCCGCAATGTCACCAAATACCCCTGACTGGCCTCGAACCAGCAACCTTCTCGTTCTAAGCGAGACGCCTCTTCCAATTGGGCTACAAGGGCAAAATCGATCGCACTTTTGGGTTTTGATACCCAATACCCCTGGCTGGACTCGAACCAGCAAAACACTCGTTCTGAGCGAGCGATGTTTTCCAATTACATCACAGAGGTAAAGTCGGGATGGTTGGATTTGAACCAACGACTCCATGCTCCCAAAGCATGGCTTCTGGCCGCTGAATTACATCCCGTTCATACTCCTGGCTGGATTTGAACCAGCATCATCCGATTTTTAAGATCGGCGCCTCTTTCCAGTTGGGCTACAAGAGCTATTTTTGGTACTCCTGACTGGATTTGAACCAGTAACACACAATTTTTGAAATTGCGGCCTCTGCCAATTGGGCTACAGGAGCATCTTATTTTCTACTTTTTGATTATTGAAAAGCAGAACTGGGAAGGCAGGGCTTGAACCTGCATTTGTCCGCTTTCAAAGAGCGGTGCCATACCGATTAGGCGACTTCCCAATAATTGAATGCTTGGGTAGACTGTGAACATAGATAAAATCCTGTTTAAAAAATAGGTAAATTTACCAATTTGTCTACCCAGTAATTTGAAAAATGGCTGCCTCAGTAGGAATCGAACCTACAACCATCACGTTAACAGCGTGCAGCTCTACCGTTGAGCTATGAGGCAACGCAATCCCCCAAGTCAGTATCGAACTGACGACCTCTTGTTCTTCAAACAAGCGCTCTACCAACTGAGCTATCGGGGGAAAACGGAGAAGGTGGGATTTGAACCCACGACGGTTGTTAAACCGCTCTTTCTTAGCAGGAAAGCGCCTTAAGCCGCTCGGCCACTTCTCCACACCGAGAACGGAGGGATTTGAACCCTCAATCTTCAGTTTTATTAACTGAGATGTTATCCGGCTACACCACGCTCTCCAGATTGCAACTGCATATTAAATACAGTTACAAATGGGTCGGGCTGGAATTGAACCAGCAACGCTTTAAGCTACTGTTTTACAGACAGCTACCCACGCCAATAGGAGGGCCGACCCCTGATAGAAATTTTGGTAGGTCGTCGAGGAATTGAACCTCGATCCATCCGCTTAAAAGGCGGCTGCAAAACCATTCTGCCAACGACCCAGTTTGGAAGTGCTGACGGGAGTTGAACCCGCAATCACTTGGGTGAAAACCAAGCGGCTTAAACCATTTGCCTACAGCACTATCGATTTTAGATTTTAGATTTGGGATTTTGGATTGCTCTTTGAGATTTGAGATTGCTCCTGCGAATAAATAGGAACAGAGGTTAGGGCGGGATTTGAACCCGCGAAATTCGGTTTTGCAGACCGACGCCTTCAACCACTCGGCCACCTAACCTGGGAGTCCCGACGAGGTTTGCACTCGCAATCTTCTCGCCAGAGGGGGAGACGGCTTGACTTTTGCCTACGGGACTTTGACCCCCGCCGAAAAACGGATATTTGCTTTCCGACAGGAGGTGTGGATTTTAGACCAAAGTTCCAGATCCCAGATTCTTCTCCTGTGGAGTAAATCTAAAATCTAAAATCTAAAATCTAAAATCGACGGACGGGAGTAACGAGACTTGAACTCGCAACCTTTCGCTCGACAGGCGACTGCTCTGACCGGTTGAGCTATACCCCCGCGAAAATGAACAATATTCTGTCCTTGAATTACTCAAGTTGGGACGGGGTGGCGGTTGATTCCGCGTACTACAACCCGATCGGGCTTTTGTTGCCGGAGTCTACACCGCCGATGTCCACAATTATGTGACATGATTAACTTCCTATTCAGTTTTCAAGGTTCATATTGCTCGTGGAGTAAGGCTTTTAAGCTCTTTCCCCTTCGCCATACATTTATACTACATTGCGTAATACAAGACTGTCAAGGGGGTAATACAACTTTTTTTTAAATTGGGTTTTTTAAAGGGGTGCCGATCGCTCCCACAAACACTCTGCCTTCCCCCAAACCCTTATGAATCAACAGATTTTGCTCCTCAACTGATGTTGTGGCGTAAGCTAAATCTGATTTTGCAACTGTACTACACTCCAATTTCTCTAAATTCTCGCCGTCGCGCGATGTGGCACTTCTGGAAAATGCGATAATCAGCTTTGAGATATCACGTACTACAAATCAAACCTTGTCTCAATTGCCCTTAATTCCCGTGCCCGCAACCCCAGAAGCCGATCGCCCAAACCTCCCTGACTGGCTGCACTCCTTGGATACCTGTCCGAGTACCAACAGTTGGGCGATCGCCCGCGCGGCCCAACTCCACCACGGAGATGCAGTATTTACCCAGCGCCAAACCAGCGGGCGCGGTCAACACGGGCGCACCTGGCACGCCCCAAGCGGTGTCTTGACTGTTAGTTTTGTACTCGACAATCTCAACCCCAATTTGTTACCGGGACTCAGTTTAGCAGCGGGTTTAGCCGTGATTTACGCGATCGAAGATTTGGTTCCCGAATGTCGCGATATGCTGCGCCTGAAATGGCCAAACGATGTCTGGATCGATCGCCGCAAATTAGCCGGAATTCTCTGCGAAGCCACTTCCGGCAATGTTTCGGGTAAAACTCGCGCCGTTGTGGGAATTGGACTCAACCGCTGCGTAGATTTCGCGGCTGCGGGATTGGATGAAAGGGCGATCGGCAATGCGGTAAGCTTGCATTCTATTGCTAGTAAAGTACCAGATGAACTGTGTTTGCTCGATCGACTGCGGCACTATTTACTCGAACTAGCCGATATGTTTTCCACCACAGACAAGCCAGCCTCCAAGTCCGGTTTAGCGCTACTTTTGCCCCAATTGCGCCGCCGCGATGCGTTGATTGGCTGCCCGGTGGCGATCGAACTTGCGTCGGAAACCATCTGCGGAGAAGCCGCCGGGATTGACGGATGCGGCCGCTTGTTAGTATGCTTGGCGGGCGATCGAATACAAGCC
Source organism: Microcoleus sp. A003_D6 (assembly GCF_036702825.1). Lineage (NCBI taxonomy): Bacteria > Bacillati > Cyanobacteriota > Cyanophyceae > Oscillatoriales > Microcoleaceae > Microcoleus > Microcoleus sp. A003_D6. The sequence continues at coordinate 9,653 of NZ_JAUBWA010000058.1, forward strand.
TTTACCTCCGGGCGAGTTCGATTAATTTAAAAGGAAGAAGGAAGTTCGGCAACGGATTCTGTAACGGATGTAACGGATGTAACGGATAGAAGGAAGAAGGAAGTTCGGCAACGGATGTAACGGATGTCAGTCCGATGGAAGAAGGAAAATAATGTCCTAACCTTCTTGCCACTTACTATAAATTAAGAGAAAGAAGTCATTAGTCATTAGTCATTAGGGAAAATTCCCAATTAACAATGCCCGATGCCCAATGCCCAATTAACAATGCCCGATGCCCAATTAACAATGCCCGATGCCCGATGCCCAATTAACAATGCCCGATGCCCGATGCCCAATTCCCAATTCCCAACTTTAATTTATAACCTCAAATACTACCAATCTGCTCAGCCACAGCGGTTGATTGGCCTCCACACCTTCGGGACGACCCTTAGTAGTAGCAACTTGTATTCTGTTGCCATTTATCCCTTGTCTAACCAAAATATTTTTCACATTTGCCGCCCTTTCCAGTGCCAACTTTTGATTTTCTACCGGAGTGCTTTTAAAATCGCTGTAGCCAACTATCCTTAAATTATTCGTGCGATTTTTCTCCATATATTCCTTGACTTTACTAAGCTTTTCTGCTACATCTTTCGCCTGCAAACTTGCCGAACCTGCACCGAAATACACGCGAACTGGCATTATTATCTTTGGTGGCGGTGGAGTTCCTATTATCACTGTATTTGTTACCGACTTAACCCCCGGAATTTTCTCAAACGCTTGAGTTATTTTCTCAGCATCTGCCACTTTGCCCACGCTGCCTGCAACGGCGAGTTTTCCCTCTGTATACCGAGCCGAGATATCAATGCTTTCTACTTTATTCAAAAGAGCTGCCGTCCGCTTGACATCGGCTTCGACTAAAACCGGATCGGCTGGTACTTCAACGGCTATAATTTTATTGTCAATTCTTAATTTTGGAGCCGTTTTTTGAGCGATTTTTTCCGCTCTCAATCGCAGCTTTTGATTCGGCACTCGTCCCGAAATCTCCAAGACTTTATCTTTAACATCTGCCGCGAGGCGATAAACCGATAACTCTGGAGCAGATTGTAAAGCTAAATTTGTATCTGCTTCTAACCTCGCTGCAACTGAGCTGCGGTATTGATGAATTCCCCAAGGTACGCCAATTAAACCTAACGCTGCCACACCGATAATTGGTAAAATTGGCAGTTTAGGAGATTTAACTTTTATATCTGTATCGATTAATTTTTGCAAATTCAAGTTGACTTCGGCCGGCACAGTGGTCGGATCGCCGTTAAATGACTGGATTTGAGTTCCGTATTCTTGAACAATATTGTTGAATATCGCTCGCATTTTATACTTAAACCACTGGCGGGTTTCTCCTTGCATCACTACTGCTAGATAACACGAACCCGCCACTTCCAGTACGATCGTAGATGTGCCGTATTCTATAGCATCAATCTCTGCAATATTTCCCGACTGAACTATACAATCGTTGACAAAAGCCCGAATAGCCGTCAGCATCCCCGCTACCATGTCTGATTCTAGCTGTTCGCGTTCAGAGTGCTGCACTGCTGAAATTACTAAGCCCGATTCTGCTTGAATTAAAAACACAGCTTTAACAGTCAGCGGTGTTGTTTCTTGCATCAGCAGTTCGGCTTCAGAAATTCCCTGCAATTTGGCTTTAAATTTGCGACTAATTCCCTCTGGACTTAAAGATGATTCGAGTTTTTTATTGATCTCCCGCATCATCTCGGCGATGTATTTTAAAATCGTGCTGCCGATAATCGGATAAAGTGCATCCGACATTGCTTCTCGCTTGAGATTAATTTGCTGTTTGATAGCAGAGGCCATTTCCGGTGCGATGGCCGTTGCAATTTCATCGGGCGATTCACTGATTCTGTGGCTGATTCCCACAGAAAGAGCCGGCGATATGGCTACTCCCATCGAGTGCCTATTTTCTTGGGTTTTGGTATTAATTAGTTCATCAATTATCGGAGCGATTGTTTCGGTAAATGATTGTCTCGATTCATTAATTGTTTGGAGCATCATTTCGGGAAAGATGATTCTAATGCGGGCCTCTAATTGTTCCCGATCGCCTCCCCATTCAGCATCATTTATTTTGCGTTCGAGTTCCCCCACTTTATCGTTGAGTCTGTAATTATAACTTACAACTTCATCTAACAATGGTAAAATAGATTCGATGACCGACTTTTCCAGTTGGGCGTGATGGCTGACCATCAGCTCGTCAATCAAAGGTTTCAGTAAATCTGTAAACAAGTCTGTCGATTCATAAATCCGGTGTTCGATCGCCACAATCTTTTGTTCGATAGTGCCGAGTCTTTCATCAATCCTTTTATTCTGAACGATCGCATCCACAGCGGGGGCGATCGCAGATTCTATCTCTAGCTTTGCTTCCCCGATTTTTCGCGACAGCATCTCTACAATCGCGGGCATGATTCTTGCCATCAACCCTTCTATCTCGGCTAAAACTTGCTGCTGAACTTCGACTATCTTACTTTCATTTTTAAATATTTGTCCTGCAATACCGCTGTTTTGAATAGCCGTGTTGACAGCCGGCGCGATCGCCTCTCTCACCTCTAACTTGGTCTCGTCAATTTTCCGGTTCAGCGACTCAATCATTAACGGCATCAACCTTGCCATTATTTCTTCCGGCTGAGATTTTTGCTGTCGTTGAAGATTATTTAGTCTACTTTCTACGTCGCTCAATTTTCCTTGAACTTCTCTTTGAAGAATTGCTGATTCTATCAAAGGTTCGATCGCCGCTGCTACCTCTAATTTGGATTCATCGATTTTCCGGTTCAGCAAATCAGTGATTGCTGGCATTAGCACCGCCATTATCTCTTCAGGCTTCTGAGTTGGCGACTGTTGGGTAGCCAGCCGGCGCTCGATGATGCTCAATACTTTTTCTTCTATTTCTACCCAAGCTATTCTTACCTGTACTGAGGGAGCAACAGCTTCTACAACCTCTAACTTTAATTCACTAATTTTGCGGTTCAGCAAATCGCTAACTACCGGCACTAGCTGCTTGATTAAATCTTCCGGTTCCTGCTGGTAACGCTGCTGAATATTCGCAAGTTTATCTTCAATTCTTACTACTTGTTTTTCCAGCCCGTTTTGATTGTGAATTACTTGATTGACTGTCGGTGCGATCGCCGAAGCTACCTCTAACTTAGACTGCTCTACCTTGCGGTTCAGCAGTTCGCCTACCACCGGCATCAGCCGCTGCATTAACTGTTCTGCATTCGGCAGTTGCTGCTGGTTGAAGTTAGCAATTTGATTTTCCAAATCCGCTAATTTTCCCTGCAATTCAAGGCGATTAATTTGACCGTTGTTTGCGAGTTCGATCGCCTTTTTCAATTCCGACTTCAACCCCTCTAATTCTTCTCTCACTAACTCTGGAATTAACGGCTTCAGTAAATTTATCAATTCTTTCGGTTCAGCCATTATATTCTCAAAACTTTCTAACCTTTGTTCCACACTCAAAATATTACTGTAAAATTCCGGCAAATCCCTTTCAAATAGCAGTTTCTGCAACTGCTTAAACTGCTCCACTGCTTGTTCTAATTCTTCCTCCGACGGCCGATATTTTTTTTCTACATTCGCGGTTCTAGATAAACCTGGTTCCTGATTATTTTTTTGTCGTCTTTGAGATGGTATTTCTTCATTTTTAGTCAATACTTCGGGTACAATCGCCAGTGATTCGATCCGAAAAGACAATTGCTTGCGCCGATTTTCCTCATCCTCAAGTCGCTCTACCGGCTTTTCAGAGGGCGGTAACTTCAGCTCGCTTGGTTCTTTTTTTGATTTTTTCACTAACTGCAATTCTGTCAGTATGGTTAGCAATTCCTGAAGTTGATCTCCAGCTTTAGGACTGAAGAGAGTTGTATCAGAAACTTCTTGTTCTGACTGATATATTTTGCCTGAGTTATCATTAGATGCTGCCATACTGTGCTACCCAAATCTGATTTTAACCGATCGCAGGAAATGACCAGCTTGCTTGTCGCCTCGCGCAGCGCGAAAATCAATAAGAATGACACAATTTTTCGTAGCGTCAGGCGTAATAAAGCTATGGCCATATTTTAACTGCTGCTCTGCGACTAGCCAACTGGGCCGCCAACTGCAATGCTGCTTTCATGCTGGAGGCATCGGCAATCCCTTGACCTACAATATCAAAAGCTGTGCCGTGATCCGGAGATGTGCGGACAAAGGGTAAGCCAATTGTAGTGTTGACAGCTTTGTCGAAAGCCATCAATTTTACTGGAATCAACCCCTGGTCGTGGTACATTGCCAAGTAACCGTCGTGAGCTTCCGTGCCTAAACCGTACCAAACTTTAGCCGGTTTTACCCACAGGGTATCTGGGGGTACTGGCCCATCTAACTGGACTTGAGGAAAGCGATCGCGCTGCGTTTCCAACCAAGGTATCATCCAGTATTTCTCTTCATTTCCCAGTTTGCCATTTTCGCCGCTGTGAGGATTTAAGCCAGAAATCGCAATTTTCGGTCTTTCGATCCCAAAATCTTCCCGCAAACAGTCTACCAGCAATTCTAGTTTTTCGCTCAGCAATTCTGGAGTCAAAGCATCGGGGACTTGACGGAGGGAAATATGTGCGGTAGCCAATAAAGTTACGAGAGTCCAGCCGCTGTGGGGAGATGTGGCGGCAAACAGCATTCCGAACCGCTGCGATTTCGCTTTTTCTGCCAGGAGTTCTGTTTGTCCGGGATAATTGTAACCGGCCGCCTGCCAGCAAGTCTTGGAAATCGGGCCGGTGACGATGGCCGAGAATTCGCCGGCGAGGGTACGGGCGATCGCACTTTCCATGTAAGCAAAGCTAGCTGCACCGCTAGCTGCATTCCCGACACCGGGGACAATCTCGCCCCACTTGCTGTCTGGTTCAATATCAATAATCTTTAATGTTTCGGGATTTACCGCTTCTGCTGCTGGATTGCTCGATCGCAACTTATCGTAAGTTTGCTGCAAAATCATCCTAGAGCCGAAAACCGTCACCATCAAAGCAGCAGCCGGATCTGCCAAAGCCTTGAGAATCACTTCCGGGCCAATTCCCGCCGGATCTCCCAGAGTTACAGCTAGTTTTGATTCCCGATCGAGACTCAAGGCAGTTCTCCAACAAAGTACAGGAATTTGGGCACTAAAATTTTAGCATTTAGCTAGCTAATTTGCCAAAAACCGCAGAAAAATGCTACAAACCTCGCGAATGCGACACCGCGCATGAAAGCTAACAGCAGACTTGACAATCCCTGTTAAGTTCTTTGATGGTGATTGTTGATATGAGTAGCTTGATACAGTAAAATACCTACCATGACACAGGCTGTAAAACCGTTGATACGTTTAACCACGATCTGCCAGTGGAACGATCGATCGAGAAGTAGTAATGTCAAGTGGGTAACTCGATCCACTATAAAAACAGTTAGGAAAAGGAAAACTTGACCTAAAAACCAGGAAAACTAAAATTTTGGATAAAAAAGTAGGGTGCGGCACGTCCAAACTCTAGGTCAGTATCCTAGTAGGCTTGATTGAGATGAACCCGCACAGATTTTCTAAACTTCACTGTTTGGTTGCTACTTTGGTACAGTCAAATAGTTCAGGAATTGCTCGCAAGAGATAGCCAATTTTAAGGTAGTTCGCTGAATTAAGAATCCCTATTTATAAGAGATCGGGGAATGTCAAATTATGTTTATTTAACTACCAGCCGGGAAGTCCCGGGCGTATATTTAGAGGGGATTAATCAGAGCGCGGAGCCCCGTACCCCGTTGGGAATTACCGCAGGGATGAAAGGCTCGTCGGGTGTAGGTACGGAAACCGACAAATATTCTTTTATACCCCAAGATGATCGGGAAATACTCTGATACTATATTAGCAAGTGGGGGTGGAACTACCTCACTATAAAAAGCCTTTGAAAAAAAGGAAAAAGAAGCCTGCGGTCTAACTGTACTCAGTTGACCGTCAGGTTTGTTCACTTTGCAATCGTCAAGGAACTCTAAAACAAATGAACCCTGAATTTCTCAGCGCAGCCTTTTTGTCCTTTTCCCTAATTTTCGTCGGTATCGGTGGAGGCTTCCTGCTGCTCAAACTCCAAGGCGGCGAAGAATAATAAGTTATAGCCTTTCTCAGAAATATGAGGTACGACTGGGCATAGGGCATAGGGCATAGGGCATAGGGCATATCTCACTTTTTTGAGAACCGCTATATCATCCCTGACGCCGAAACCGGGTTTTTCTATCAAAAACATCGTGCAGCACCACTGGCGACAGTAGAAAAACCCGGTTGATTCAGATTAGATGCCTGAGTCCTGAGTGATTTCACACATCGTTCCGAAGACAGAAGTATGAAGGCTGAAGGCAAAATTTTTACCGCCGATAAATTCTCCGGGATTTCCCGATCGCACATTTTTGCTTAACTGATGTCTCTTCCCGGACGCCGAACGCCTTTGACCTTGCGCCGGATGCCGGGGCGATCGTTTGATGAGAGGATTTCAGGTTTTTGTTAAGTTTTTTATAAAAACTTAACAAAAACCTGATACCATCTTATTGAAAGTTTAAGATTCATCATTAATCCCTAGATGACTTTATTGATTTTAGGTGCCACCGGCACTCTCGGTCGCCAAATAGCCCGCCGCGCCCTAGACGAGGGCTACCAGGTGCGCTGTTTAGTCAGAAGTTACAGAAAAGCTGCATTTTTGAAAGAATGGGGCGCCCAACTCGTACCGGGGAACCTTTGCCAGCCAGACAGTCTGCCTCCGGCGCTAGAAGGCGTCAGTGCTATTATCGATGCAGCAACAGCCAGTGCAGCGGATTCTGTCAGCATCAAAAGAGTAGACTGGGACGGAAAAGTATCGCTGATCCAAGCAGCAGCAGCAGCAGGCATCAAGCGTTACATATTCTTTTCCTTTCTCGACGCCGAGAAATATCCCCAAGTCCCCTTGTTGGAAATCAAGCGCTGTACCGAGCTGTTCTTAGCAGAATCCGGTCTAGACTACACAATCTTGAGACCTTGCGGCTTTTTGCAAGGACTGCTGAGCCTGTATGCAATGCCGATTTTGGACAATCAGGCAGTCTGGCTGCCCAACAAGCCATCCGCCCTTGCCTACATGAACACTCAGGACGTGGCTAAATTTGCCGTCCGGGCCCTTTCGGTTCCCGAAACCGAGAAAAAAAGTTTTCCGGTTGTGGGAAAGCGCGCTTGGGATGCTGAAGAAATCGTGCGGTTGTGCGAACGGCTGTCAGGGAAGCAAGCCAAAATTACGCGCACCCCAGATGCCTTGTTGCAGGCTACTCGTCAATTTGCTAAGTTCTTTCAGTGGAGTTGGAACGTAGCTGACCGATTGGCTTTTTCAGAAGTTTTGGCAGCCGGAAAACCCTTGAAAGCTCCGATGGATGACGTTTACAGCGTCTTCGGAATTGACCCTAAAGAAACTACTACTTTGGAGTCTTATCTCGAAGAATACTTTAATCTGATTCTGAAGAAACTCAAGGAAATAGAGTACGAGCAGCTTAAAACTAAAAAACGGAGTAAACAAAAAATGCCCTTTACATTTTAAAGTGCCGAAAGCTGGAATTATATACAACGATGTTAAACCTGTGGCTTGTCGCATCGCCGCAGAGTTGAAAGACAAGCTGACTGCCCGCGGCTGGGAGGTCTGCTCGGTTTCTGGTTCGGGAGGAATTCTGGGCTATTCTAGCCCCGATCGCCCGATGTGCCACACTCCGATCGACCAACTCGTCCCCCCCGGTTTTGACAGCGACATGGAGTTTGCAGTGGTTTTGGGCGGCGACGGTACTGTGCTGTCGGCATTTCGCCAAGTTGCTCCCATCGGAATACCGCTGCTGACTGTCAATACCGGTCACATGGGCTTTTTAACAGAAACTTACCTAAACTTGCTCCCGCAAGCTTTGGAAAAGGCGATCGCCGGAGAATACGAAATCGAAGAAAGGTCAATGCTGGCCGTGCGGCTGTTTCGAGAAAATGACTGCCTCTGGGAAGCCCTTTGTCTCAATGAAATGGTGCTGCACCGGGAACCGCTGACTTGTATGTGTCATTTTGAAGTGGCGATCGGTCAGCACGCCTCTGTGGACATTGCCGCAGATGGAGTAATTATCGCGACTCCGACAGGATCGACGGCTTACGCTCTTTCTGCCGGCGGCCCTGTAATCATTCCCGGAGTACCGGTGCTGCAATTGATCCCTATTTGCCCGCATTCAATGGCTTCGCGGGCGTTGGTGTTTTCCAACACCGAACCGGTCAAAATTTTGCCGGCGAGTCCGAATCGCCTGGTAATGGTGGTAGATGGGAACGGCGGATGTTATGTTTTGCCGGAGGATTGGGTGCAAGTCGAGCGATCGCCCTACCCAGCCCGCTTTGTTCGGGTACAATCTTTTGAGTTTTTCCACATTTTGCGGGAAAAATTGGGCTGGGGTTTGCCTCACATTGCTAAACCGAGTTCGGTTGAGTTGCCTTGATAGTTGTTGTTGACACTCCCCGACTATCAAGGTACGGGGATTGTTGGCTCAACCAGTTGGCTTGCTCGTAGATATCATATCAAGTCCTAGCTGTAGGAGATGGCAATTCCCGTTCCCGTTTTTCACCGATTGAAGGGATTTTGATTTCTTTATCTGTTGATAAATCGTAGAATAAAGCAGCAATTAGTGTTGGTAATGTAGGGCGACATTTATCTACCGGAATCCTTAATTCTCGATCGAGCTTCCGAATCATCTCCAAAGTCAGGCAGTGTTTATGATAGATGTATTCTCGTACTTCTGGGAGTTTAAACCATGTCTCTCGCTGAGTTAATTCCTTTGGTGAACAATCTGAGCCAGTCAGACAAATTATCACTCTTCAAACTCCTAGCCGTGCAAATCCCAGACGCTGAACTACAAGTCATCTTTTCTGCATCAGAGTATCCAGTTTCGTCGCCCTACGATGCAACGGAAGCTGCAAACATTATGATGCAGATGATTCGCGACGATCGAGAGGCATCTACTCATGCCTAGTTCGATCGAGTTTCCCTTTTCTGACGATGAAGCATTACCCACGATTCCGATCGCTCTGAGTCATGCAGGCTTTTCTGTCTCCGCGAATGCACTGCTAGATACTGGGTCTGCGGTCAACCTATTACCTTATGACATAGGGCTGCAATTGGGTGCAATTTGGGAGGAACAAACTATCCGCTTGCCATTGGCTGGAAATCTTGCAAGGGTTGAGGCGCGGGGTGTATTTGTGCAGGTTCAAATTGGGAATCTGGAACCAGTTCGTCTAGCATTTGCCTGGGCACAATCCTCTCAGGTGCCATTAATCCTTGGGCAAACGAACTTCTTTCGAGAATTTGATGTTTGTTTTCAGCGATCGCGATGCACGATCGAGATTGTTCGCTTCTAAATAAACGTCGATGCAGAACTCGGAGTTTTATTTATAGCTTAACTCTCGATCGAGCTTCCGAACCATCTCCAAGGTGAGGCAGCGTTTACGAGATAACGGCAAAACGCAGGGGCGGCAAGTAACACCGATAACGAAGCGAAAAGACTCTATTCCGTCCGCTCCACTTTGTTGTTAGCTGGCTGGCTACTACGCGATGCTTCTAATTTCTGCCGAATTGCTGCCTGAATTTTTGCGTCAAAATCGGGATCGCTTGGGCTTGCAATGATTGATTTCGGACGCTGACTGAACCTGTCTAAATATGCCTGACAAGCAGCTCGATCTTGGCGATTTTCCAGAAAGTACCGTCTCAATTCGGGATCGCTCATAGCCTCAAAATTCACTTGGCTCATCAGAATACCTCCCCATTCGGTACAATTTCAAACTCAAGGTCTTCACCAGATCCAGCTAGAACGTATACATTTCGAGTACGACGATCGACACAAACCAGATGAATCGGTTGCAACATGATGAACGTTAACTGATAGCTGACGCGATATAAACTCTCTAACTGAGCAGTAGTTGGCATTTCGGTCACTCACTCCATCTGTTGCCCATTTTAACAGACGCTCTGATTAAACGACTGTGAGCATATCTTGCTCCTTTAGAATGCGGGGTTTTGGTACGTTTGCCGAACCCATTATCTAATGGTGCTTGCTAATATCACGGCTGTTCTTCTACCGCTGCTTCTCCAATGCTTGGATCTGAGCTTCCAACTTGAGCGATTGGGTCTACAGTCACAACCTTGAGTGGGGTCGTGCTTTTGGTCAATGCTGGCAAGGGAAAACAATGCTAAAACTCTACTCTGATCATCAAAGTGAACTCATACATCTCCCTTCTGATCTTTTCAACCTGTGCTTGCAGATTAGCGTACACGGGAATTTTTATGTCAGCCACCACTTGAAGGTTTCTTTTAGACTCTTCACTAAGGCTCAAAGTAAGTTCTCTGCTCTGGATTGGATTTTTGCCTCTACGTTGGTCTATTAAGGACTTCATAGACATATCATTTAGTAGATGATACTGGCGTAGATGAGCTTCGGCTTCTTCTAAATTGGGTTCGCCACCACCAAATTTACTTTGCAACTTAATCTTATTACGTATTTCCTCAAAGGTTTTGTTCACCGCATCAATGCTTCCATCAGCATATGGACTGTCTATGGAACCCTTAAATATTTGCTTACCCGCTGAAGTCTGGACTTCGATTTGTTCTACCGTGACCTCTCGCGCACCAAGTAATCCACATAAAGTAGTGAAATGAAGATATTTAGTTAGTGCAAAAGTTGAAGATGCTTTATTAAAAATGACGTAATCAGATGTGTCATAAGGATTTTGAATTAGTAAAGTTCCTGGCTCTAGAAGCCCACTACTATCTAATTTCTTTTCTATATCGTTAGTAGTCACATATGAAGGAACCAAAAGATAGACTTGCTCACTCAGAAGAAGGTTGCTTCCTCCCGGTGTGTATTCCAGTCGGTCTAATTCATGGGGTGAGATGACTAGAATAGCTTTGCGCTTGTTAGGTGGTGGAACTTCATCAAGTGTCATATCTGTTACTGCTCGATTTCTTTAATAGTTTTTTGGGGAATCATTTTTTTTGTCTAGAAATCTTCCTTAACACCTTGTCCCTAAGAGCTTTATACAGTTTGCCAAGCGCTCCAGAAGACGTTTGAGTCGGCTGAGGAGATTGATCTGGGAGTCTTCCGTCTTTTTTTTTAAGATTTCAGATAGCCCACCCTTAATAGTTGCTAACGTGCTGTGATTTAAATTCCTATTCAATGTGTTTGAGACAAAATTATTGATTTCCTCATACACCTTATCGACCCAAGAAGCTTCTAAAACACCATCCGGCAACACTCCATAAATAACGATAGGAGCAAGACGCTTAAGTTCATCTTTTTCAGTGGGAATAGCTTCTATTACAAACTTTGAATAGCTATAACGAATAGTAACGGCTGAATCAGCAGATACAACCTCACTGTCACTCTTAGGGAACTCATAAATTTCTGAGACAAGCTGTTGTCGTGACTCATCATCAGATAACTCTTTTCCATTCTTGAAAATTACATCACGAGCTTGGTTGTCAAGGCTCTGCCCCCAGAAGTATAAATCTGTCATTTCTCAACCTGCCGAAAAATATCTTTAATCAGAGTTTCTGAATCTTTTTCAGTCGCTAAACTCCCAAGCACAACTTTTACTGTAGCTGCTCCTCCAGCAAGCTGAGTCATTTTTTTCACAACTGGAAGTGCCCTGAAGCGATCCACATAATTACCTATCTGATCGGGGGTAAGATTTTTGAATTCAGGATCTTCGTCCCAATGATTTCCAACAATAAAAAATTGTTTTTTTGAGTTACATTCGTTGATCCAACCCTGAACCTGCCTCATATCATCTTCGGCACGTTCCTCTGCGCTTGAATCATGCTTTAGTAGCTTATCAGTCCTAACAACATACAAAATCAAGTCAGCTTCCTCAAAGAGCTTTTTCCATACGCCGTATGCAGCCTTATCACCTGAAACGTCATCGGTTTTTTTAAGTCGAATATCTAAATCACCAAGTTGGATGCGTGTTCTCTCTATTTCTTGCCTATCGAGAGTTTGCTTATACCTCTCAATCAAAATACCTTTTTCCATATATGTTAGGAGAGTAGTTTTACCAACTGCCCTTGCACCCAAAACAGCGATCTTTTTACCTTTGAGTGCATATGTGATGTTTTCCCAGTTGGAGACAACAGCTCCACCAGCGACCCCGCCTACTGCAAGAGCTATAACTATCGGGATAAAAGGCAAAGGCATAGACGTTAGCCTCAAATAATTTTTTTCTCAGTATACCCTCAGCAATCGCACCCTCAAAGTAACCTTAAAATCCTAACAATCTAATCAATCTCCTGGGCCTTGTCGCTAGGGCGATCGCCCTTCGCTACTGCCTCAACAGACCTTCTTCTGGGCGCTTTCGGGCTGACAGACAACCTTGAACGACGACTGCAAAGATTCGATGCGGAGACAGCTAACTTATAATTTTAGATTAGTTGCGGTACAATACTGGATATAATCGAATAATACCGCAGCTCGATGATGTATGTCAACCCCTTCTTACTCCCCATCAGAATCTCCTTTCCTCGATTGAGTTCGCCGCACGATTCGACTCAATCACTTAAGCCGTCGCACTGAAAAAAGCTATCTATATTATATTTTAGATTAGAGAGCATTTAGAGTCGATCGCACACTCTCGGCGATCGGCTGTATGAAGGCATGAATATTCAAAGAGCAACGGGATTGACTACTATTTCTACTGACGCTTTAAACTGTCCAATCTTCGATCGATAACCCTGTTACTTTACCAAAATCTCTATGATTACGGGTTAACAAAATCAACCCACGGAACATTGCAATTGCCGCGATCCGAGCATCCATCTTTGCCAGTTGAATCCGTTGTGACTGTAATCGATCGAATGTTGTAGCCGCACCTGCATCGAATGAGATAAGGGGCAACACTTTGAAGTCACTAACGAGCCGCGCCATCATTGTATACCCTCTCACTACCTCATCCGGGTTACGAGCACGATTAATATAAGCGTGACAGCCAAGCATCTGTTCATGAAACGTTACAGTGGATACGGCAAAATCTGATAGCGGGTACTGAGCCATGCGCGTCGAAAGGTTACTAAAATCTATGCCTGCTTGACGTTGAAGAATACTCAGATGATCCGTATCCAGTAAATATTTCATAGCTCATCTTGAGCTTCGAGGAGAGACTCATCCCCTTGGCGAATCGCTCGTCCATAGGCAAGTAGCTCTTCAAAGGCAGGTTCATCTTTGAAAGACCCTATAATTTGTTGCAACCAATTCGTCGGTTGAGAAGCCACAATTTGCTTCTGCAACTCTGCGATCGCTGCTTCCACTGCTGCAAGCCGTTCCTCTAAAGAAGTGTTAATTGCCATTTGAGTTTCCCTAATCAATCCTTCCTATCCTATAAAAAATGATAAAAAAATACCCCTTGGGCGACAAGTTTTCATCAAACAGTAATTTCATGCCGATAAGGTCGCGGTCATAAACCGACGCTCGCGGTCAGCAGCATAAGCTATGCAGGCTTTTAAATCTTCTCGCGTCAAATCGGGAAAATCGTCGAGAATTTCTGCTTCGGTCATCTCGGAAGCCAGGTACTCAAGCACTTCATAAACCGTAATTCGCAAGCCTCGCACACAAGGCTTACCACCGCGTTTATTTGCTTCTATCGTGATGTGGTTTCGGTAGTTCATAGTTGGAATTTTTGAGAATCTCCTCGTTTAAGGTTTGGCTAAAAGATTGGATATACTAGCTTCTTGCATGGGTGCGCGATCGAATAATTGTATTGCAGTTGCGGTACAATACTGGATATAATCCAGTAATACCGCAGCTTGATGATGTATGTCAACCCCTTCTTACTCGCCACGATTAGACTACATCACTTAAGCATAATAAATTCAAGATTGCTGCTCGAAAACAATTTCTTCATAGAATTGCTCGATCGCCAAACTCAACCCAATACTTCTAAGCTCGACGCGATCCCCCGATCGATAGCTCAGAATCAACCAATCCCCCGCATCATTTTTATGATAAATATCGATCGCCATCTCATCAGAACTCACTAAAACATAATCAACCAAATTCGGGTTGCGGCGATATTTGTCAAACTTCTTGCCTCGGTCGTAAGCCTCGGTACTATCCGATAAAACCTCAACAATCAAACAGGGATAGGTAATATATTGAGGGCTAGAATTATCTCGCGGATCGCAAGTGACACTCAAATCGGGATAGGTATAGTTGCGAGTATTGAGGATATTAACCTTTAAATCCGAATTAAAAACTCTACATTGATTTCCTCGCAAGTGAGGTCTAATCAATAATAAGAAATTGATAGCGATCGCACTATGATTTTGCGTACCCCCACTCATCGCATATACGCGACCATCGATTAGTTCATGTCTTTCTAATTGTTGCTCCTCCCAAGCAAAATACTCTTCAGGTGTAAAGGACCGATCCTGCTCTCTAGCTGCAATCATAACAATCTCCTAATTTAAAAGTAGTAATACCAAGACGCTCACCGGACGTAAATCACCTGAGCTTTATGATGTATGTCAACCCCTTCTTACTCCCCATCAGAATCTCCTTTCCTCGATCGAGCTCGCCGCACGATTTGACTCAATCACTTAAGCCGTCGCACTGAAAAAAGCTATCTTTATTATATTTTAGATTAGAGAGCATTTAGAGTCAATCGCACACTTTCGGCGATCGCCAAAACCACAACATTCATCAAAACTTCTTCAGGCACGAATAACTGTAACGGTTCGCCCCATTGGTGTCAGATGAATTTCAGTATTCAGTCGTTCTTCTAATTCGAGCGCATTCTCGCGTCGATCGAATATCACCAACCACCCTTCATCTTGTCCCAATCGAGCCAAATATCCATCTAACTGTTCCAACCCTTTACTCAACGGATCGACTTTCCGAGTTCGCCAAACCTTCAGTTCAATTCCCAATGTTACCTCACCATAACGCAAACATAAATCCATTCTGTCGCGTCCGATCGCATATTCTCGCTCCAACGTTCCCCCACCATTAATCACCCGATGCAGAAATGCCATCAACACCAAATGAGGGGCTATTTCGGGATAAGACGCACTTTTGAGTAAGGGTTCGCCATGTTGCAGCCAAAATTCCAGAAAAGTTTTCAATAACGCTTGGGTGTCTAATGTCCCCTGGGGTGTTAACCAACTCGGTGCAATTTGTGGCAGAGAAGCCATCGGCGTTACGGTGAGGACGCGGGGCAAAACTTCGCGATAAATTGGATTGGCGATCGTCAATCCACCCTGAACATCCATCTTACACAAACCCAAATCGATTAAAAACTGAATATCATCATTGGGGATATTGCCCAGTTCCAAACCCGCCAACATCGGCTCGATAATGGCTTTGACTCGATTTTCTCTAAGCCGTTCTGCCAAACTATCCAAATGCGTATCTTGCCGTGTGATGAGAATCTCTTTAGCTGATAAAATATGTTGTGGTGTAATTTCTATAGATTCATCTGTTACTAATTCTTCTACAATTTCCTTAGCTAAAGCATTCACTAACCAAGGTTGTCCCTGAGTCAGTTCAAAAGCTAAGGCTACGGCTTCAGGTGTAAAAACTTGTCCGGTATCTTCGGTATGTTGCGCGTAGAGTTCCGCGACTTCTGAGGCATTAAAATCTCTGAGAGTAATCGATCGCACTTTAATATTAAACGGACTAGATGTATTGAGTCGATCGCTTCCCCCCGCAGCCACTTTGTAATCGCGAACATCCCGCAAACCAATTAAGCCCACCGATTGCGGAAACGCTTTCGGGCGATTGGGATAACCATCGCGTAATTGGCGCAAAATAGAAATCAAAGCTTGGTCTTGCAATGCGTCAATTTCGTCGATGAAAACCACCAAAGGACGAGATGAAACTTGTGCCCACAGGCTGAGTACATGGCCGATTTGCTGTCCCGGTTCCGACGAGGGCCAAGCAGGTGGCTGCAATTCTGGGGGAAGTCGAATCGAAATCGCCCGTCGCCAAGCCCCCAAAATAGCCTCTTCTGCACCCGCGATGTCTTGACTGAAGGGTGCGCCCACTTCAACTGACAGCATCACGGCGGTGTATTGTCCGCTTTCGGTGAGTTGTTTGGCTAACGCCAGCATAGCGGTGGTTTTCCCCACTTGCCGGGGTGCATGGATGACGAAATAGCTTTGCTGAGCAATCAGTCGCTCTAAATTCGGGAGGCGACGGGTGGCAGGAAGCAGATAGTGAATGTCATCGCGGCAAGGGCCGGCAGTATTGAACCAACGCGGCATAGGTCAACTGGGGCGAATGGGGCTGCTCTCAGTTTACTGTACTGTTGTTGGAATGGCGTTCTAGTTGTTAAGCGGGGGTTTGTATCGACTCTCCGCACCCGATGAAACTCTCTCAGAGCGAAAGTCGTACTCGATTCTTGATTCATAGAACGGAAGAACCCCAACTGCCAACAGATAAAGTTTTATTCTTCCACGCGATAGCCCAATTCCGCCAAACGAGTCCGCGACTGCCGCCATTTCGGCTGCACCTTGACAAATAACTCCAAATATACTTTGCCTTCAATTAACTTTTGAATCTGTTCTCTGGCGGCGCTGCCGATCGACTTGAGCATACTGCCGCTTTTACCGATTAAAATACCTTTTTGGGAATCCCGTTCGACGTGAATTGTCGCCAGAATGCGCGTAATTTTGGCTTCTTCTTGAACAATGTCGATGGCGATTGCTACGGAATGCGGCACTTCTTCCCGCGTCAGCAGCAAAATCTGTTCCCGAATCAATTCGCCCATAATAAAGCGTTCCGGCTGGTCTGTGACTAAATCGGGCGGATAATAATAGGGCCCAACCTCCAGATGTTCGATTAACAATTGTTGCAGCGGCTCGACACCCTCGCCCGTGAGAGCGGAAAATTTCACTACAGGCCACTCAGGATTGACAATTTGTTCGTAAGTTCGATCGATCAACACGGAATCCTCCGGTTGTTCGTCCAGCTTATTCATCCCCAAAATCACCGGAATTTTGCAATTGCTGAGAATTTCGACAATATATCGATCGCCCCCTCCCGATTCCACCGAACCATCCACCACAAACAGCACCACATCCACCGACTGAATCGCTGTGCGCGCATTCTGCACCAAAACCTTGCCCAATTGGTGGTGTGGCTTGTGAATTCCGGGAGTATCAACAAAAATAATTTGTGCTTCCGGTGTCGTTAGGATGCCCCGCAGCCTGTTGCGCGTCGTCTGAGACACCGGCGAAGTAATCGCAATTTTCTGCCCCACCAACTGATTCATCAGCGTTGATTTGCCGACATTCGGGCGTCCGACAATACCCACAAAGCCCGATTTGTACCCCGCAGGAGCCGCGGGAACACCCATAATTTCCGATACGTCGATAAATTTACTATCTTCCACTAAAATCACCCATTTTCAAGCCCATTCTCTGTCTATTGTCGCCTGAAAATACTCAAACGCCCATCGATGCACTCTAGCATCTTTCTCGCCCTGGTATAGCCCGCAACACTCAAAGGGCGATCGAGCCGCTTTCCCAGTGTTAAAACGTGATACCCGATCGGCAAAACTTGATATCTGAGACAAAATTTGATAAAGTTCCAATGACATCGATCCAAAATGAATAATTCTGGTAAAACCGACTCCCCAATGCTGTAACAACTTCAGATGTGTCAATATCTAACTCAACTGAAACTATTCTACAGTTGGTCAGGCAAACCAGTTTTAACATTTTTGAAGATGTTTGGTAATAAATTAGCTACGTTGAACTCAAACTCAAAAGCTCAATATCAACAGGCGCTTTCTAAATAAAAGCTAGTGTCTTTTGATCGTACCTAAATTAGTGCTAATCGTCATAAAGTTGAGGAGATGAATCGGATGAAATCGAAATTATTTTGGAGTTGTTGCAGCGTTGTGCTAGCAAGCTTGCCTGTTCCCGCCTTTGCTCAAACCAGCCCTCCCACAAGCCCTGAAGCAGGTATTGACTACAAGGGTGGCTCGATGCAATACCAGTTGCTACCAGGCAAAATACAGGACAGAACCTTGCCAAAAGCTTTTGACTTTCCAATTATTACCAATGTTGCTACTGACACTAGCATCACCAGCGATCACCTAATTACCGATCAGTTTCGGGCGCCAGCGACTCGTACAGAATACACCGCAGCTCTCACCGCCTGGTCACAATCAATCAGAGAATGTCTGGCCAAACAGCCCCGCTTGATTCGAGCCAGTACCAAGAACCCGATTCAGATTAATGGCAGAGTAGGCACGATTGTTAGAAACGCAAATAACCGTGCAGTTTGCAAATAAGCTAGCAATATCACGGCGGCTAAATTGACCGTAATTGCTGTAAGGGCGGGTTCACCAATATCTCCAATGCAAGCATCGATACAGTAAACCCGTCACTGCGGCGATATTGTGGTCAATCGACCCCACTTGATACTAACTTCCCCTGTCTGAAGACAAAAACTAGAGAGTATTTTTGAACAAAAAGAGCAATAGAAAACCTATTGCTCTTTTTGTTAGCGAAATTTCAATTAATATCTATTAGGACTCTATACGGTTCACTTAAGACAGATCCCCCCTAACCCCCCTTAAAAAGGGGGGGACAAGAATGCCCTCAAAGTCAACCCCTACTCCCCTTCTTAAGGGGGATTTAGGGGGATCTCCGGGGCATAAATATGTTAAGTGAACCGTATTGGATTAGGACTTCTATGATATCGGCTGGAACGAGCTCATATAAGAGGTTTGCAGCGAGGAATGCAAGTCCTTATCGAACTTTGAGGACTTGCATTCCTCACTGCAAACGACATAATTACGCAGAAACCAGCTTTTTTCCAAAATATCCCGTGGAACCGGAGAGATATGGATTTTAACACCCGGTTTATCAAAGTTTGTCTGCGTAATTCACGATTTAGTAGCGCAAAATTCATGTGTACTCAGTAAAATTTCGCCATAATCAGGAATCCAAGCTAGCCACTTTTTATCCGAACATTCACACAACAGCCACGCTTCGTCAAAGCTGAATGCGGTTGGCGGATTGAACAATTTAACCCACATAGAAGGAGCCAATTTGGGTGCAGGTACGGCGCAGCCAAATTTTTCCCAGTCGCGGACACTGGCGAAGCTTCCGGGCGTTGGTTGGGATTGCCAAGTACGAATATCTGTTTGCAGTTTCATAACTACTCCTGTCTAGCTAAGAGTCTGCACCAGGGCGCGGTTGAAACAACGCAGAGCTAAGGCGCAGATAAAGTTTGATTATGTAGTCTATGTTACGGAATTATCTAGGCAAATGTGTAACGTTGTAGCAAAAATTTACAATCGAGAGGAAAACACAGGCTCAAAGCTGAAAAGGTCGATCGGCTATTGTTCCGCTCGGCAACGATCGATTACGATCGTAAAAACATCGGATTCATAGCAACCGCACCCGACGGCTAGGAGGTTATTAATTCCTCAGTCTTGGACGCACTCCGACTCTGAGAAACCGGGTTTTTTACCCAATCTGTGGGCTGCAACGAAGTAGACGCAAAAAAAACCAGGTTTCTGGGTTTCATGCAATATCCATCCGTTACATCCGTTACATCTGTTAAAAAATCCGTTGCCGAACTTTCTTCACACATGAACCAAACTGAAAAATCCCAGTGGAAAACTCTAGATCGGTTTGTAGAAATCAACTCTCATTGGGTAAAACTAATCGCGGAACATCTCGAAACAACCGAAGGACAAACAGTAGAATATTGGCGGGTAGAAAGAGCAGATTCAGTTGTAATCTTGACTGTTCAAGCTGACAAATTGTTGTTTCCCTCACCGATGTATCGCCCCGGTGTAGCATCCGCCACCCTCGATTTTCCCGGCGGTCGCGTACCAGAAGACACAACGCCAGCAGCGGCTGTTCCAGCTATAATCAAGAAAGAACTAGGCGTGACAGAAAGTGCGATCGCCCGCATCCAACCGATCAACACCGTCGGCTGGGCAATAAACAGCTCATTCTCCAATCAAAAACTCTACGGTTTTGTTGCAGAATTGCACCCTACAGCAACAGTAAACCCCGAACTTATCGGTGCTGCATATCCTGTCACCCTAGACGGAATTCGCGACTTGCTCAAAAAATTAACTTGCCTGCAATGTCGAGCATTGTTGCTAGAATGGCAAAATCAAGTCGATTTTAGATTTTAGATTGGAATTGTTTTCCGATTGTCGCCGATTTTAAGTTGCTAAAAACCCAAATCACTGAAACTAATCATGCCTCTAAATAACGAAGTTGCTGTCGAATGCCTCGACGTTACATATCGCCTCAACCGCAGGCATTTAGTAGACAAACTCAATTTTAAAGTGCTGCAAGGAGAAGTTTTAGTATTGCTGGGACGCAGCGGTAGCGGCAAAACTACCACCATGAAATTGATTAACAATTTACTGACGCCAAGCAGCGGCGAAGTTCTTGTCATGGGAAAACCGACAACTCAGTGGAACCCAATTCAACTGCGGCGAAAAATTGGCTACGTGATTCAAGAAATTGGTTTGTTTCCCCATTTTACCGTCGAACAAAACGTCGGTTTAGTACCGAAATTGGAAGGTTGGGAGGGCGATCGCATTCAATCTCGCGTCCGCCAACTGTTAGAATTAGTCAACCTCGACCCCCAACACTTCGCCAAACGCTATCCCCATCAGTTATCTGGCGGACAGCGGCAGCGGGTGGGCGTCGCCAGAGCACTGGCGGCTGACCCTCCGATGCTGTTAATGGACGAACCGTTTGGTGCTTTAGACCCCATTACTCGTCTAGAATTACAGCGGGAATTCGGTCAATTGCAGCAGCAACTGGGCAAAACTGTGATTTTTGTGACTCACGGCATTCAAGAAGCTTTTTTGTTAGCTTCTAGAATTGGTTTGATGCAAGACGGACGGCTGGTTGAATTGGCATCGCCCGCTGATTTTATGAAATCTCAGCATCCAGAAGCTCGCGCATTTCTTGAATGTTTGCAATTACCCGGGACTGGGTAAGATTATGTTTGCATTTCTCGTTTTTAGGTATAGGCGGGGCGGGTTTTTTAAGCTGATGGCGGGGAATTAAATATCTGGGCGAACCCGCCCCTACGAGACATTTGATTATACCACAATCATAAATTACCAATTACCAATTACCCAATGATAGAATTTTTAAATCGGTACGGTGTCCAGATAGTTCAGCGCGCGATCGAACACTTATATTTAGTAACTGTGGCAATTTTTATCGCTATTATTGTGGGGATTCCCCTCGGTATTTTAGTCACGAGAAAACCCAAATTGAAAAAGCCAATTTTGGGATTTGCTAATATTATGCAAACAATTCCCAGTTTAGCTTTGTTTGGCTTGCTAATTCCGGTGCCGGTAGTGGGTGGAATAGGCGATCGCACGGCAATTATCGCCCTCACTCTCTACTCTTTACTGCCAATTATCCGCAATACTTATACCGGCATTGTCGGCGTCGATCCGGCGATTGTGGCAGCCGGAACAGGCATGGGAATGACCGATATGCAACTGTTGTGGCAGGTGGAAATTCCCCTGGCGCTGGGCGTGATTTTGGCGGGCGTGCGAGTTGCTGCGGTAATTGCGATCGGGCTCGCTACAATTGCGGCTGCGATCGGTGCCGGCGGCTTGGGCGTGTTTATTTTTCGGGGCGTTGCTACAGTCAACAATCAGTTACTTTTAGCTGGGGCAATTCCGGCAGCTTTGATGGCATTAGCTGCGGATTTTGGGCTGGGTTTGGTAGAAGGGCGCCTCTCGAAAAGATCGGACGGCGGTTGAAACCGCGTCTACAAAAACGAAGTCTGCCTCCGCAGACTGAAGAAAATTATGTTTTACGTTATTTTCACCGCCCGTTCTTCAACCCACGGAGGTGAGTTTTGTTTGTATAGACGCGGTTTCAACCGCCCGGTCTTATGAAGAAAATTATGTTTTACGTTATTTTCACCGCCCGTTCTTCAACCCACGGAGGTGGGTTTTGTTTGTATAGACGCGGTTTCAACCGCCCGGTCTTCTGCAAGCTTCAAACCCGAAGCATTCGCAGGATTCGCTATCAGATTGCGGATTTCATTTGAGCGTTCAATGTACTCTCGATCGCTCAAAACAGCTTGGCTTCCCTCTAGCGAAATAGGAGCCGCCACATCGATCCAAGAACGGCAACCGCCGTATTCAGCAATATACGGAATTTCTACTGTTTCTGCTAACCGATAAGTCCGCAGCAATAAAATAGAAATGGGCTGATTTTGTTTCCATTTCAAACGGTCGCTGACAAATTTTTCATTCCAAATATGGTAAGGAAAAAGCGCGGTAATTGCCGGTTCCCAAGCTACCAAAAAAACATCGGTAATCTCTGCCCAACTGCCAATTCTAATAATTTCAGGATGCCAACCAGATTCAACTGTTTTTACTTGACTCGCAAAATTCGGCTTTAATAAATCAGGATGTTGGTGTTCAAAAGTTGGATACAGCAAAACCTGCTTGTCAGCGATATTAAACTGTCCTGCTTGCTCGCGAATGCCCCCTTTTCGCAACAGCACAATCGTTTGACCTTGTTCCAAAGCATTAACTGCTACATTCCATTCTTTCAGTGCGCGAGTAGTTGCTTTCATAGAAAATTAGTCTTGTTTTAACAATAGTAACAAAATCCGTACTTTCAAGCAAGTACAGCAACTTGATTCTGCTAAAATTATATGGCGTCAGAATAAATGATCGTGAAAAAAAGCAGGGTTAAAGATATGGAAAATCGGCAATTGGGGACATCGGAAATTTATATCACCCCGATAATTATGGGGACTTGGCAAGCCGGCAAGCGGATGTGGGTGGGAATTGAGGATGCTGAAACTGTCAAAGCAATGCGCGCGGCTTTTGAGGCAGGTATTACCACCTTTGATACGGCTGAGGTTTATGGAGAAGGGCATTCGGAACAAATTATCGGTGAAGCACTTTCAGATGTGCGATCGCAAGTAGTTTATGCTAGCAAAGTTTTCGCCAACCACTTGAAACCCGATTTGGTAATCGAAGCGTGCGATCGATCGCTAAAAAACCTCAACACTGATTATATCGACCTTTACCAAATCCACTGGCCCGCTGGCACTTGGAATTCCGAGTTAGTGCCAATTGCAGAAACAATGGACGCCCTGAACAAGTTAAAAGAACAGGGAAAAATTCGGGCGATCGGCGTTTCCAACTTCTCCCGCGCCCAAATAGAAGAAGCCGCCGAATACGGACGCATCGACAGCTTGCAACCGCCATATTCTCTGTTTTGGCGCTGGGTAGAAAAAGATGCTATGTCCTATTGTGTGGAGAATCATATCTCAATCATTGCCTATTCATCTCTAGCTCAAGGAATATTGACAGGTAAATTCGGGCCAGAACACAAGTTTGAAGAAGGTGACCACCGCGCCAAAAATAAGCTGTTCCTCAAAGAAAATTACGACCGAGTGCAAACAGCATTAAATCAACTCAGGCCAATTGCCGATCGCCACCAGACAAGCTTGGGCAACTTAGCTTTAGCTTGGTTGATTTCCCAGCCGCAAACCAATGCAATTGTCGGCGCGCGCGACGGGGAACAAGCAGCCGAAAATGCTAAAGCTGCTGAGGTAAAATTGAGTGAGGAGGACTTAAAAGAGATTGACGCGATCGGGCGAACAGTCACCGACCCTTTAGACGATAACCCAGTCATGTGGAATTTCTAAAATAGCTTGGGATAAGAAGACCGGGCGGTTGAAACCGCATCTATACAAACAAAACCCGCCTCCGCGGGTTGAAGATCGGGCGGTTAAAATTATGTTATTTTCTTCAGTTATTTTCTTCAGTCCGCGGAGGCGGACTTCGTTTGTGTAGACGCGGTTTCAACCGCCGTCTTATCTTATCTAAAATCTTCGTTCGTGTAGACGCGGTTTCAACCGCCGTCTTATCTACAATCCGAAATCCCCAATCTAAAATCGAATGAGTTATTGTTTAAACCCCAACTGTTCCAAGCCACAAAACCCTCCCGCAGCCAAAATTTGCCGAAATTGCCGTTCAAAACTGCTGCTGCGCGATCGCTACCGGGCCGTAAAGGCGATCGGACAAGGCGGTTTTGGCAGAACATTCCTCGCCGTTGACGAAGACAAACCGTCAAAACCCCGCTGCGTCATCAAACAATTCTTACCCCCAGAAACCCAACTCATCCCATCAGCAAGCAATCGCAATAGCAAAAAAGCAGCCGAACTTTTTGAACAAGAAGCAATGCGATTAGACGAATTGGGCAAACACCCTCAAATTCCCGAACTATTAGCCTATTCCATCCAAGACAGCCGACAATATGTAGTCCAAGAATTTATCGACGGGCAAAATTTAGCACAAATTGTAGAAACAGAAGGAACATTTAGAGAAAATCAAATTCAAGACTTACTCAATAGCTTACTACCCGTACTTCACTTCATCCATTCCCACAACGTCATTCACCGAGACATCAAACCCGAAAACATCATTCGCCGCGCAGACAAACAATTAGTTTTAGTAGACTTTGGTGCCGCAAAAATTGCCACAGGTACAGCATTACTCAAAACAGGAACCAGCATCGGCAGCCCCGAATACATCGCCCCCGAACAAGCCAGAGGCAAAGCATTTTTTACCAGCGATTTGTACAGTTTAGGCGTAACTTGTTTGTATTTGCTAACTCAAGTTTCCCCATTTGATTTGTTCGATCCTGGTGAAGATGCCTGGATATGGCGGCAGTATTTGGTCAACAACCGGGTGAGTGAACAACTCGGTAAAATTTTAGACAAAATGATTGAAAATGCTACCAACCGCCGCTATCAAACGGCTGTTGAAGTATTAAAAGAAATTAATCCCCAAGTGGCGATCGACCTCACGATTCCTCAAATAATTACCAAGCCAGTCAAACCCGCCGCCAATCCGAATCCGCCCCCACAGCAAACCCATAATTGGCAATGTATTCACACATTAACCGGACACAAAAACTTAATTTCGTCTGTAGCTTTCAGCCCCAACGGAGAAGTTATCGCCAGCGGCAGCGATGACAAAACAATCAAACTTTGGCAAGTACAAGACGGGCAAGAAATAGTGAGTCTCGCAGGACACGCAAACTCTGTTCATACAGTAGCTTTCAGCCCTGACGGAAAGATACTTGCCAGCAGCAGCCACGACAAAACAATCAAACTTTGGCGGATGAAAGACGGGCAAGAAATCCGCACTCTTAGCGGTCACAGCAACTCTGTTTATGGCTTAGCTTTCAGTCCAGACGGTGAAACAATTGCTAGCAGCAGTTGGGACAAAACAATCAAACTTTGGCGCCTCAAAGACGGACAAGAAACTCGCACGCTTGCGGGTCACATCAACTTAGTTTACTTCGTCGCATTCAGTCCAGATGGAGAAACTCTGGCGAGTAGTAGTTGGGACAGAACCATCAAGATTTGGCGTGTCAAAGATGGCAAGTTAATTCGGACGCTGACAGGTCATACAGACTGCGTGCGCTGCCTAGCTTTCAGTCCAAACGGAGAGTTTCTTGCCAGCGGCAGTCACGACAATACTATCAAAATTTGGTGGGTCAAAGATTGGCAAGAAGTTTTAACAATTGTAGGTCATTCTTGGTATGTTGATTCGATCGCATTTAGTCCCGATGGCGAGGTTATTGCCAGCAGCAGCAATCAAATTATTAAGATTTGGCAGGTAAAAGACGGTAGAGAAATTTGTAATATTTTAGGTCATACAAATTCTGTTTATTCCGTTAATTTTAGCCCGGAAGGAGAGTTTATTGCTAGCGGTAGCAGTGACAAAACTATTAAGATTTGGCAGAATATGATGTTTGTTTAAGTGCTATAATTAAAGTTGTAAATCATGATAAAGATTGTAACCAAAAGATTTCTGCTGCGTGACTTTGTAGATACCGATCGATCGCCATTCTTGGAATATCAAGCCGACCCCCGCAACCAGACATTTTACGAACCCGATCGGTCTAGTCCCGACCAGGCAGCACGTTTATTCGAGATGTTTCAGGCATGGGCTGGCGATCGCCCTCGACTCAATTACCAACTGGCGATCGTACAACGACAGGAACCTTACGCGCTTGTCGGTTGCTGTGGACTGCGGGGAAGATTGTCTGAAACTGGCGAGATGGAATTTGGTCTTGAACTGGCACCAGCCTATTGGGGGCGATATGCCTACGCGATCGAGGTGGGGCGTGCACTGCTCGACTTTGGGTTCACGGAACTCGATCTGAAGGCGATCTCCGGGTCTACCGTGAGTGCAAATACCCGGATCGCTCGGTTGGCCCAGTGGATAGGAGCAGAGGTGGTTGCTACCCGCCCAGGGTCATCATGGATGTCCGATCGCGGTTGGAGCGAGGTCGATTGGCGGATTGCACGGGCGCAATGGGAGCATCGTACTCTGCGGCACGGCCGATAATATATTTTTGTTTTGTGAACGCTTTATGAATGAGACAGCAGCCAATCAAATCCGTCAGCAGGTGGAAGCTGTGTACCGATCCGAGTCGCGTCGCGTTTTAGCCACCCTGATCCGCTTGCTCGGTGACTTCGATCGCGCCCAAGAGGCGATGCACGAAGCCTTCGCTGCGGCTGTAGCGCAATGGCCACGTGACGGCATTCCCGCTAACCCGCGATCGTGGCTTGTTTCAGTGGGTCGCTTTAAAGCGATCGACACCATCCGCCGTCGCGCCCGCTTTGATACGCACTTGGCAGAACTCGCTCAACAACTCGATCCGAGTGACACCACAATCGAGGATGACGAGGACGTTGAGGACGATCGCCTGCGCTTGATTTTCACTTGCTGTCATCCGGCCCTGTCGCCAGAAGCTCAGGTGGCGTTGACGCTGCGGGAAGTCTGCGGACTCAGTACCGAGGAAATTGCCAGCGCCTTCCTGATTGCTCCCCCCACGTTGGCGCAGCGGATCGTGCGGGCCAAGGCGAAGATCCGCGACGCACGCATTCCTTATCAAGTGCCGTCGAAAACCGATTTGCCCGATCGACTGGACACCGTGCTTCAAACGATCTACCTGGTGTTTAACGAAGGGTACGCGGCCTCATCTGGCAGATCGCTGACGCGGGCCGATCTCGCTGACGAAGCGATCCGTTTGGGACGGCTGGTAATGGAACTGTTGCCAGACTCCGAGGTAATTGGACTCCTGGCGCTGATGCTGCTGCAAGAATCCCGGCGCACCGCCCGCACTTCCTCCACAGGCGACCTCATCCTTCTAGAAGACCAAGATCGATCGCTCTGGAATCAAGCACAAATTTCTGAAGGCAGGTTACTGGTGCAGCAATCGCTATCATCAGGACGGTTTGGTTCGTACACGCTTCAGGCTGCGATCTCAGCGGTGCATTCAGAGGCCCAGAGTGCTGCTGCAACGGACTGGGCGCAGATTGTGGGCTTATACGACCTGCTCGTGCAATTAGAGCCGTTCCCCGTTGTTGCCTTAAATCGGGCGGTGGCAGTGGCAATGCGTGATGGCCCCTTAGCGGGACTGCAATCGATCGACCAAATATTAGCGCGTGGCGATTTGGCAGACTACCATCTGGCACACTCCGCGCGAGCCGATTTGTGTCGGCGACTGGGAAGAACGGCTGATGCCAGAGAATCCTACCAAAAGGCGCTGGCGATCGTGAAACAGGAACCAGAGCGTCGTTTTCTCGAAAAACGCCTTCGCGAGTTAGGCTGAAAAATTTTTTTGTCCGCTGTCGATTTGCAGCTTCGCCGAACGACTACTAAATGAAGGCGACTATCTCAGATCGAATTTTGGAGGTAACGATGAAATACATATTGCTGATTTACAGCGACGAAAATGCCTGGACAGAAAGCGAGCGGCAGCAATGCTACGCAAAGTCTTTGCAGCTAACCCAAGAACTGCAAGCGAACAATCAATATTTGGGTGCTTCGCCGCTGCACTCGATCGCCACAGCAACCAGTATTCGAGTGCGTGACGGCAAAAAACTTGTCACCGATGGGCCGTTTGCGGAGACGCGCGAACAACTCGGCGGCTACTTTCTGATCGAGGCCAAGGATCTTGACGAAGCGATCGCGATCGCAGCACGCATACCAAGCGCCAGTAAAGGTACGGTTGAAATTCGCCCGATCGTGGAACTGTCGGGCTTGCCATCAGACCAGTAGTTGCCGTCAATACCGCTCAAGGCAAACTTCCACATCCGCACTGACCAACTTTTCCAGAAAAAATGTTCAACTTGTCGATCGCACGCACCTGTATTCGACTAGATGGTAGAGCAAGGGTTAGCAGTTTTCAATCTGTGCCCGGAACACCAATCGACATAAATAAGGAGATACCGCGATGACTGTGACAACCGAAACCACCAAAACACAACAAGACGAAGCCCAGATTCGACAAATCATCGCAGATACGGCCAGTGCCATCTGCGCCAAAGACCTCGATCGCATCATGGGGCACTACGCCCAAGATGTGATTATTTTCGATGCAATACCCCCGTTCCAAACCAAAGGTGCAGATGAATTTCGACGGACGTGGGAGGCGTGCCTGCCTTGCTTCCCGGACTCCTTCGGGATTGAGATGCGAGACCTCAGCCTCACCGTGAGCGGTGATTTGGCGATCGCGCACTGGCTTTTTCACTTCACAGGGATGCCAACAGATCACCCAGCGGCGCAGATGTGGATGCGAATCACCTCTGCGTGCCAGCGGAAACAGGGCAGATGGCAGATTGTGCACGAGCATTGCTCTGTCCCCTTCGATCCAGAAACGTCTAAAGCCGTTTTTACGATCGCACCTTAGCCCAGCTCAACAACCATAAACAACAGGAGATTTCACGATGAAAGTCATGGTTCTAGTCAAAGCTACCGAAGACTCAGAGGCAGGCGTCATGCCCAACGAACAGCTTCTGACCGAAATGGGGCAATACAACGAAGCATTGGTCAAGGCGGGAATTATGCTCGCTGGCGAAGGGCTACATCCCAGCTCAAAAGGAGCGCGGGTGATGTTTTCAGGCACAAATCGCAGCGTGACTGACGGGCCGTTCACAGAGACAAAAGAGCTGATTGCCGGATTCTGGATCTGGCAAGTGGAGTCGATGGACGAAGCGATCGCCTGGGTCAAACGCTGCCCCAACCCGATGCCTGGAGAATCCGCGATCGAAATTCGCCCGATCTTTACAGCAGAGGACTTCGGCGAATCCTTGACGCCCGAACTCAGGGAACAGGAAGAACGCATTCGGGCGGGGGCAGAACAACTCCAGGGTTCTTGAGGGCATAACTACTGCCTAACTTTTCCTCCGACAGCCACATCATTTCCCGTGAATGGATTGCTCGATCGACTATTAACCAAAGGAGTACATGATGCAATCGAATACTTATCTCTTTTTTGACGGTGAATGCAAAGCTGCATTTAAATTCTACGAACAGTGTTTAGGTGGCAAAATCGAGATGATGACCTATGGGGATGCGCCCATGTCTGAGGAAATTCCCTCCGAACAGCGCGATCGAATCATGCACGCCAACTTAACTGTTGGTGCAATGGTATTGATGGGTTCTGACACTCCACCCGATGGCTTTCAAAAACCACAGGGATTCTCTGTGAATCTTCAATTTGACGATCTGGTCGAAGCGGAGCGGATATTTCAAAAATTGGCAGAAAACGGAACGATAAAGATGCCATTCCAAGAAACCTTCTGGTCTACCCGTTTTGGAATGCTTGTCGATCGATTTGGCACACCGTGGATGATTAATGTCCAGCCAGCTACCTAACCCTTTCAAGTTGGCTCACACGCCTTACCCTTCAATTCAAACATTAGCGAAAAATCGTTAATGTTTCACCTTGCGATCGAAGTTAAAAAGGAGAAAACATGGCTACTAAAATTTTCGTGAATTTACCCGTCAACAATCTCGATCGGTCTGTCGAATTTTTTACCTGCGGGGGTGACAAAGAGGTCTACGAGATAGACCGTATAAGGGTTGCAGCCCGCATACCTTGTTGATAAAAGCGGCGTTTAGAAGGAGTTAACTTCATTAACTGTTCCACCTCCAAAGAATATTGTTCTAGATAATTAACCCACTTTTCTCCATCTATACCAACACCAAATGTACTCCGTCTGCGATATTTTTTCTTGGGTTCTTTGCGACGAGATACATATTTTTGTACCTGCTTTTTCTTCAGTTCAATGCCTTGAAATATTGCTGAACTGTACGCAAGTGTCATGAGCAGAATCATGTTAATAAGTCGGTTCCCTTTGAGGCTAGTTCCTTCAACATCGTAGCCTCCTTTTTTACAGTCGCGGAACATTTCTTCAATGCCCATCCGCTGTTTATAAGCATTGACTGCTGCTGACAATGAACCTAAATCTGTGAGAATAAACCAAGCTTATTTAACTCGATATTTACCATAATTTCTTTTCCATTTACAAGCCAGCTCGAATCCGGTGACAGGTCGAGTTTTTCTGACTCTTTTTCCTTGAACATATAAAGAGGTTTAAGAGTACTATTCCTAATTCATCTAACCGTTGCCAAATCAAATGTTCTGTCTCGATACAAAGATTCTTTTTTAGTCTTAAGCAAAACGACACACCCTTTGATTTAAGCCAGTTTCCTAAATCAACAGAACAAAATTCACGGTCTCCTAAAACGATGACTTTATATTCTGAAAATAGTGGTAAAACTTGCTCTAAATTTGTAGTTTGTTCCTCGAAGCTACTGTTTCCTAATTTGGGCAACAGCGACCAGTATAATGGAATTGCTCTTTTGTCCCAGATTAGGCTAACCATAAAAAGATTAATGCGCCCCCATTGACTACGGTCAATTGCGATTGATAAACGAGTACCAACACGACAATAAGTGGTCAACCAATAAGTAATCAAGGGGAACCAAATTAATGAGATAGTCAAGTTTGGTAAATCCAGAAATCTTTGTAATTTTTTACGCCGACTTTCTGTTGCAATTGGACAAGGAAATACCCGTGCCAGTCGTTCTAATCTCACTTGTTTTTCTGATTGCATCACAGGTAGCAAAATTGTCATGACAAGAAACTGAGCTTTCGTCAGTTGTTTTTTTAAATGAGTCTGGTAAAATGTTGGTATCATTATTTTTTGGATTGCTTGCGTGTAACAATTATGCTGCCTATCTTTTTTTAGCATACATTGGCTCAATCCTCACCACCTCTGGGTTTCAGGCTGGTTGTCACCCCCCCAGATTTTTTACTAAACTTGGATTCAGTTTTAACGCTCAGTTTACTGACAAAACTGCCACTTGTATGGTTGTGAGCGAAGACATCTTCGTCATGCTCTTGACAGAAGCCAAGTTCAAGGAATTTACACCCAACGCAATTTGCGATGCCACCAAGAGTACAGAAGTGCTGGTGTGCTTGTCTTCCGAAAGCCGAGAAGAAGTGGATAAAATGATTCGCAAGGCAGTTGCTGCTGGCGGAACGACCTACAATGAACCGCAAGACCACGGATTTATGTATGGTCATAGCTTTCAGGATTTAGATGGCCACATTTGGGAAACTATGTTCATGGAACCCAGCGCAGTAAATCAAGGTTAGGCATTTTTTATCTGCTTCCTGAAAACAATACAAAGCTCTTCTCAATGGGTTCAAGTTAGCGATTGCATTGAGAAGAGCGATCGAATTTTTCAATCCATCTGCTTCACGACCTCCAAGGCTAACCCTAACACCTCTGCAATTTGCTCATCCTTTAATCCCAACTGTCGTAATTTACCAACCATTTCAATTTTAACTTGATTAGTGCCATCCTGGTAGTCAGGAGTCGCAGGCTGACTTTTATCTGGGTAGGATTGGGTTGTTCTGAGCAACCATTGATATAATTAATTGTGTGGCTATTACCAAAATTAGTAGTGCGATCGCCAAAATTTATATTCAGATTTAATTGCCGTTCTAGAACAGATTCCAGATTACCTTTATCAACTGATTCACCGAAAGTATCAGATAACATATGTAAAAGCTTGTAACCTACATCCTTAGCATGACCCGCCGTACAACCATAAGTATTTGCAATGTCAGAATACTTTTGTCGCTTCAGTATTCCCTCGATAATTCCACGCTGCAAGTCATTTAGATGTTTGCCTGTCTTCGCGCAGACTACTTCATCTACAAATTTCAAAATGTCGGCAGTGTCCATCAGTAGCGGTGTCAGAGAATTACAGTTAGTATAGCCGACTTTTTCCGTCTTTTTCCGTCTTTTTCCGTCTTTTTCCGCCTTGCACCCCAAGTTGAGAAATACCCGTCTTTTTCCGTCTTTTTTCTCTTTGCAGTTTTGGGCGATCGGTCTATGATACGCAAAGAGATAAAAATTAGTTTCATCGCCTGTATTGGTGAACAGAATTTCATCTACCAGTTTTCAGGCTTCTGCTATGTTTATCGATCGGTGATATAGCCAGGTTTTTCCGATATTATCCGATCTTTGTGACATTTGGGCAAATTTTTCTGGAAAAGTTCCGACTCAATCCGACTGACAGGGCGATCGGGTTTTGGTTTTGATTGGGAAGTTATTGTTTGACACTTAGATTGTTAAATATGAATCCGTAAAAGGAGATAAGTATGAAAAAAATGATTGTGGGCATGATTTCTGGAGTTGGAATTTTTGCTTCTACAATACCAGGGGTAGCTCAGAATCCACCACCTCCAAACATCCCATCTGGTATCTATGCGAGTCAAGGTCACAACTATTACTGGAATGACACCGAGAAAGCTTCGTGTCACATTGTCGGTCCAGCCCAGTTGAGGCTATTCGTTAATAGAGGTATGCCGAATCGAGGAAATGCACTTTTTACCCCCTATAATTTTCAAGGTGGTTGTCTATGGCCTCAAGGGCTTTATGTGCCACCAAACAACCAAGGCAGAGTGATGTACATCAACTCCCGTAAAGAGATTTGCCACGTAGGACCGTCATTGTTCGGATTGTTACGCCAGCAATTTGGAGCGCCGCAGGAAGGTTCTTCTCTAGAAGTTATCTCTCAAGGTTTAACAAATATTGGTACTTGCCCAAATCCTGGATAAAATCTTGGGTATTATGGCCTCTATCGCCTTACAAAGAGGGCAGGTAATTCCCACCTTATTTGTAAGGCTATTGACCTGTACTTTTTTGTGCGATCGCCCTGTCTATGAAAAGTGTAGAAGTGTAGATGCGATCGCACCTTGTCTTTTTTCACCGACAGGGCGATCAATGAGGGGTTGGGATGCGATCGCCCCTTACTTTTTTTATCGAGAGGCGATCGATAAGGGGTGTAGATTGTTAAATATCCTAGTATACCTGGCTGTATCAGTCAAGATCGCACCAAAGAAGAGGCACTCTTGAATATTAAAGATGCGATCGCCTATTTTAACTCCTTTCACTCAGGTTAGACTTAATAAGTAACTAATTTTGAACCAGATATGACTACAGTAGCGATCCTACCTGTATTTAATGCCAACGGTGATAAATCTTATCGTGCTATTGCCGGCGATCGGCAGTCTGTTGGCCGAACTGCGGGTCAAGCTTTAGATGCTTTGACTGCTTTGTTAGGTGAAACAGACTTCAGTGCATTAATAGTTATTCAAAGCTTTAACCCTGACGAATTCTTTACTATCCAACAACAAAAACGATTATCAGAACTAATGAATTTGTGGCGTACAGCACGCGATCGAGGACAAAGCCTTTCTCCCAAACAACAAGCGGAATTAGAAAGTCTTGTCGAGGCAGAACTTAAAGCTGCTACAGTTCGGACAGCAGTTCTCGTACAACAATTGAGCTGATGAACCCTTACTACACTTTAGTAGCCGATCGCGCTGCTCATCGCTGCGAATATTGCCGTGCTCCTGAAATTATATTTAACTTCCCTTTTGAGGTTGAACCCACATTCCGCAGATATTCAGACAAATTTAATAATTTTAAATTTGGAGGCATGAAACCCTGAAATAAATACCT
>NZ_JAUBWA010000059.1:0-43172 GCF_036702825.1 Microcoleus sp. A003_D6
GCTTCAAGCCATACACAAACGAACTAGAGAGTTGAAGGTCCCTACTTAATTATCTCACAGAACTTTTCACTGTCCAGAATTGGACTCAATTTTAGATTAGTTCGATAGAAACCAGGTCAATAAAAACCATTGATTGTACTTAATTATTAGACTTTCAAGATTAATACAAAATCTACGGTCTTCTTTCCTTCGGCTTGACTAAAATTTAAACCTTTGGAGGCAGGTTCGTAGCTGGAAGCAAAAACTTGAACAGCCAGCGGGCTTTTCAAAAGTGAAGTAAACGCATACTAATATAATAATTCCCAATACTATTACAAAAGGCTGAGTTTGAACAGCTTTCACTCTGACATTGAGCTTCTGGAATTTAAAAGTTAGCTAAGTGCGGTTTTTTATTCAAAACTTGGGCGGCTACTATTTAGATGCAGGAGGGATATTTTGTTGTGCTTCAATATTTATACCTTTCAGGGGGTAATTTCCTGACAACTAAAAATCTAATTTTTTCATTTTTTCGTTCAAATGTTTCACTTGGGCTACGCACTTCCGCGCGGTCAAGAAAAACTTTGACATTCTTTTCATTTTGAACTTTTTCTAGCTCCATTAATATATATAATTTATACTTTCTGTTGTTGTCACTGAAGGTAGACTCGCCACTCCCTTCAACCTGTATTCTTGCCATTACTAGGGGTTTTAGTGATGAGTCCTGCGCTTTTTTATCACCTCTCCTGTTTTTTTTTGTAATCTAACCCTTGATTCCAATCGGCGGCAAATCAATAACAATAATCCTATTACTATTGTCATTACTGGCTACCGTAACCTTTTTATCAACTTTACCGTAGCTCGTCCTCACACCAGGAAATGATACAGATAATGTATATTTACCGTCGGGCAAGTTTATAAAGCAAAAGCATCCGTCAATAGCAGTTAGAGTTTTGTCAGGACGCTTCACCATCTTTTCCCAACTCTTACCATAGGGGAGAGCCTGCAAATCTAGCCAATTTTTGAATTTATTTGGCATTTGGGTAATCTCCACTGATACCACAGGAATCGCTAACTTAGTTTTAGCATCTATAACTTGTCCTGCGATCGCCACCCGATTTTTTGTCTGTTCCTTTACTGGCCTGATTTTATTCTCCT
This sequence comes from Microcoleus sp. A003_D6, assembly GCF_036702825.1. NCBI lineage: Bacteria > Bacillati > Cyanobacteriota > Cyanophyceae > Oscillatoriales > Microcoleaceae > Microcoleus > Microcoleus sp. A003_D6. The sequence goes on from NZ_JAUBWA010000059.1 coordinate 1,135, forward strand.
AGTTCAGAATAATTTATTATCGACTCCTGTACAAGCTTTCCAGCTTCTACAGGTTCATGCACATCTACTGCAATGGTAACAGTATAGCTCAGAATTGCTTTGGGCTTCCCTCCCATCACTTGCCAGAATTCAGACCAATTTTGGGATTGAGGTGGACGCAAAGCCATTGTTCGCAACGGAGGTTCTTTTCCCTTAAGACTACCACACAAAAACTCAGCGGGAATTTTGGGGTAGCGCATCAGTATCTTCATAACTTCACCTAAAAATCGGTGTTCATCTCGATCACTTTGATCTTTTTGAACGCTCTCGCTTTTTTTCACCCAAACTGTAATAAAATAGGAACAATCAACTCTGACTGGAGGCGGATATTTGAGCGCGCTTCCATTAGTCTGACGCTCTACGATCCACTCATTGCTACGCAATTCTAGGTTTTCTCGAATGTCATAGAGAAATAGGTTAATCGTAGTAGCAACTGCATCTGTGGTGCTAGCCACCTCCTTATCAGGGGCAGCAAAGCTAATTCCAAAATCAGTAGACCTCCATTTTCTAGAAAGTTCTTGACTGAGTAATTCTTGCAGAGTTTCATCTAAGTCTTGAATCATTGATTTAAGCGATGTCTCGCATAGGTATCACTGCCGATCACTAGAACCAACTCAACAATTTATTTTTTTTCCCAATCGCAAAGGATAATATCTGACGATCGATCGCGTTCTGAAAAAATAGATGCGTGACAATTAAATTTTTTATCCTTCACCTAGTAATGATACAACACCTGTTGCCAGAGGTAATACTTTTTCTCGCTTAGTTGGAAACCAACTAACTATCTTCTATCTTTCGATAGACCAACTTTATTTTTTTAGATTGATGATTGTCAAGGGGGTAAGACCCCTTTTTTTGGTTATTTATATTAAGAAAATCTACAGATTGTAAAAATTTAACGCTATTAGCCAACAATACCGTCTGAAGGGTCTTGCGCTCGTTTACTGCAGGAAGTAAGAACGTCAGTTCCAGAATTCGGGGTGCATTTAAGTGGTGACAGAGATACGATCACTTTATGACCCCAACGGCTGCACGCTACAGGTCGCTTTCTGCAAGCTCACTCAACAAGCGATCGCCCTCCTGACGGCCCGCACCCCAACTATTGCCCTAAACGGGTATCCCCAAATATTGCCCTAGTGATGGAATAGTTTTTTGAGAGTATCACAGAAATGAGGTGGTGGAGACTCAGCCGTGGTAACGGGCACGACTGAGGCATCATTAATCCTCGCCGATCGCATAACTGGCGATCGCTCTCATCCTCATCACCGGCCCGAAAGTGAAAACCTCAACAGTTTTTCAGAGGCGATCGCCCCCTGGGAAATACCATCGAAACTGCACTGCTTTTCCCAGGCGCGAATAGCGCTGTACAAAAAGGACAGAAGCTTTTATTCCTTACCTGCTGAATATAGCATCAAACCCTAAAGAGCCTCATTCGCTTGCATCGCTAAGGCGATCGCTAATTTTTCCCTCAACTGCCGAAATAGCTACTACGCGGGGAGAAGCTAAATAGTTCTTCGCCGTTGGATCGCCGCTTCGCCCTTTGAAATTGCGGTTGGTCGCATAAACCCCTGTCTCTTCTTGAGTGAGTATCCCAAGTCCGGCATTAATACAAGCGCCACAGCCTGATTTGAGAATTGTGGCTCCCGCCGCTTCAAATATTTGCATATACCCTAAATTCTCAGCCTTTTGGCGCACCTCAAAAGAAGCGGGTACGATAAAAAGGCTCACACCAGGAGCTATACGGCGACCTTGAAGCACCTCGGCAGCTTGAGCGAGATCGAAAAGTTTCCCCCCGGTACAAGAACCAATAAAAGCTTTGGTAATAGGAATTTCTCCTAACTTGCTAATACCAATTACTTGGTCTGGTTTGGGAGGACGAGCCACCTGCGGTTCTAAATCGCTCAAATCAAACTGATAGATTTGTTCATAAGATGCCTCGGGGTCGCTACCAACGTCCTCAAATAAATCTTGACCGCAGTTTTGCAGATATTGGCGAGTTGTTTCATCAGGAGCGATTACCCCGCACATTGCACCGCACTCAATCGCCATGTTCGAGAGCGTCATGCGTTCTTCCATTGGCATCTGGTCGATAATACTGCCTCGGAATTCCATGACTTTCCCCGCAGCGCCGTCACAGCCAATTTTGCTGAGAATAAATAGGATGATGTCTTTTGCAGCAATATATTTGGGCAAAGTTCCTTCAAGTCTAAAAAGTAGGGTAGGAGGAACCCGCACCCACATATCCCCCATCGCAAAAATATTCGCCATATCCGTTGTTCCCACTCCAGTGGAAAAACATCCAAAGGCTCCGTAAGTGCAAGTGTGAGAGTCTGTACCCGCTACAATTGTACCTGGATGAATGAAGCCCTTTTCTGGTAGCAGAACGTGACAAATGCCAGCAGCTTCTCCGGGGGAAACCATATCGAACAAATGGCAGCCTTGCGAGCGGGCAAACTGCACCATTTCTGAGTATAATGAGGTGGCTTTAGGGTCTACTCGTACATCGTTGACTTGAATAAAGTGATCTGCTACTAAAACAACACGGCTGGCATCCCAAAGTTTTGCTTCTTCTCCAAAATTCTGGTAAAAAACATCAGCAACAGGTGCAGCTACGGCATCGTGAGACATGGCGAGATCGACTTTAGCAAAAACCATCTCTCCCGGCTGAACGTAAGCATTGCCAGAGGCCCGTGCCAAAAGTTTTTCTGTCAGAGTCATCGCCCTAGCATAAGTTGAACTCTGGGGAACGGAAATTTCACCTTTCTGTCGCTTTTGGTTAAAGGGAATTAAGCCACCTGCCCTCACAATAGCTTCGACGACTGGATTATTATTAGGCTGGGAGTAAACTTCTAATGTCAGACCAATATTGATACTATTTCGGTAAAATATTTCGGCAAAAGACAGGGCGCGTATTTTTTTTATGCCAGCAGCTTTTATGGCAATAGGTGCATTTTCTCGGCTAGAACCGCAGCCGAAATTGCGTCCGGCTTCGATTTCTTCATAACCTACAAGGTTTCCTTCACCAATCAGATGTTCAAAAGCATACTGCTTTAAATAATCTGGGTCGGCAGTAGTACACCGTTTTGCCGGAATAATATCGTCTGTATTGATATCATCTCCAAAAATCAATACTTTCGGTTCGGTTGTCATAAGTTTTCCCTACTGCTTGTTTATCAAAGTTAACTACCGAGCTGTTGGACTATCAATTCGGTTAAAGTTTCCGCGTTGACTAAGATTTCTTGACCCTGGGGGGCTAAATCTGCCGTGCGGTAGCCCAGGGCTAAAACTCTTTCGATGGCTTGAATTAGGTTGATAGCCGCATGGGTTTCCCCCCACTGCTGAAGCATTAAGACAACTGCCCCCATCGTTCCTAGAGGATTGGCAATACCCTTCCCGGCAATATCTGGTGCTGTGCCGTGTATGGCTTCATAAAGACCGAACCCGCGCTCGTTCAGACTGGCAGAGGGTAATAACCCGATGGAACCTACTAATGCTCCTCCGATATCGCTGAGGATATCCCCAAATAGATTTCCTGCTAGAATCACATCAAATCGCTTAGGCTCCCGCACGAGTTGCATAGCTAAGTTATCCACTAGCATCGGCTCTACTATAACATCAGGGAAATGTTTGGCTTCCTCCTGCACTAAACGGCTCCAGGGGATTTGTGGCAGAGCATTTTCTTTATGGGCGACGGTAAGCAAACCTCGGCGCTCTTTAGCTTTGCCTAAAGCTACTTTAGCGATGCGGCGGATTTGCCAGTCGTAGTATTTCATTGTATGAAATCCATAATAGCCATTGTCGTCTTCTGTTCGTCCTGATGGCCCAAAATAAATTCCGCTTACTAACTCTCGAACAAATAATATATCTGCTCCTTGAATCTTGTGCGACTGAAGGCTGGATTTATCCAATAAAGTTTCAAAGGGACGCACGGGACGAAAATTGATAAAAAAGTCGAAGTGTTGGCGAAGTTCGAGAATTCCGCCTCTCGTAACGGCTCCGAATAAAATTCCATCAGCACCTTCGCATAGTTGGGCGGTTTGGTCGGGGAAGAATTTTCCAAATTCATTGAAGGCAGGTTGTCCAATTAAGGCATAGTCTATAACTAGAGAAAACCCTTCTAATTTTGCTAAATGCAGCAGAACTTTTAAGGAAGCGTCTACCACTTCTGGCCCGATTCCTTCGCCAGGGAGAGCTACCACGCGATACGGCTCAGTCATTGAAAAATCCTCCCTCGAATAACTCGATGACTTCTTCTGGGGAAAAGCACCGCTGCTCTTGAATGGAAAGGGATTTGATTTTATCTCGCATTCGGTTGTAATCTTCAGGAGTAAGCGGTTTGTTGAGTTGCTTCTCAAACAGGTACTGAAAATTGCTAGAACCGCTGCATTTGCCAAACCAAATTTCTGGGCGGGCGTGAGGAAAAATATGGTAGCTATCTGGGTCGCGTAAGAAGCCATTAACGTGAATGCCGCTTTCGTGACGAAGGGCAGCTTGGGAGTAAGGGGAAGCAGGACGAACTCCTAGTGAATCGAGGTAGTCTGTGACTTGGGAGAGGGCTTCATAATTAATGCCCTCTACTTCTATCCCAAAGCGCAATCTAAGTCCATTTAAGACTTGCTCTAGTGGGATATTACCCGCCCGTTCGCCAATGCCTCGGAATGTGCCTGAAATCATTGAAGCTCCCGCGATGACAGCTTGGAGGGTATTTTCGAGAGCCATGCCTAAGTCATTGTGAAAATGCACTCCTAAAGCTGCATTGTTGACTAATTCTAGAAGGTCGCGAACCCATACATAAGTTTTCTCTGGAGTGAGGATGCCCATTGTGTCGCAGAGGATAAAGTGTTCGATGTAGGGTTGGAATTCGCGAATGCACTGAACTAAAAAGTTAAAATCAGCGCGGCTGGCATCTTCGGCAGCAAACTCTACTTTTAAACCGACTTCTGCACTCGTAGCATAACGCAGATTTTCCAAAACTTTATTAATCATATTTTGGCGGGCGCGGTGAACAAGAGCATTAGGGAGATTGTCATCCTCTATTTTCTCTGGGTGCGCTGTTAAATTGCGGACTTCTGTATCTCTTAAAAGTAAAAGGCGATCTGAAACGGCATAGAAGAGGATAATTCGTTCTATTCCGCAAGCTTTAGCTCGATCTATAAATTGTTTACCAAGCATTGTGGAAGCCGTCATGGTGCTGCCTAAGCCTTCTGCTACCAAGGTTTTTAGTAAATGTTCTTCGGTTTCGTGAACGGCTGGCATTATTGCTATTTGGTGGATTCCAGCTTGGCTGATGAGTTTGGCTAAAGTTCTTTTAGTTTCATAAGGAAAGAAAAGCCCAGCTTGCTGTTCGCCATCCCGGAGGGTTTCGTCAGACATGATTAAGGGAAGTGTTGACATAGGATATCTCCCAAAATATAGAGTTTCTACAGTTATTAATTAAGATTTTCAAGCCGCGCTAAATCGCATCAGGCAGTTCATCTTCTACAAACCGCAAGCGCGGATATCGGTAAGCAGCAACAATTACCAGTATAGCGAAAATTTCCATTGTAATAAATAGCAGGCTAATGCCGCGACCCGGCCCCACGCCAATGATTTTTCCGACGCTTCCAGCCAATAAACCATCAGCCGCCATTAAAGGTTCAAAGATGCGTTCCGCTAGAGTGCCAGCCACAATATAAGCAAGGGGAATACACGAGAAACAAATCATGTTTAACGTTGCAAAGACCCGTCCTTGAATATTAGGAGGAACTTTTCGGAGTAAGATGGCATCGCAATAGCCATTGATGAAAGGTATACTGAAGAAAAACAAGAAGTTAGCCAGGGCAAAAAGTGCAAAAGAAGCCCGTAAACCCAATACTAGGATGCACAGATGAGCGAGAATATCGAAAGTAAATATGCCGCGAATTAAACGTCTGGGTCCCCCTCCCCAAATAGTCATAGCCAGACTGCCCAACAGCATCCCGGCACCGCCCAACGACTGAATGGTTCCAAGAGTGCTAACTGAAGCAAACGAAAGTACCAAGGGAGTAAGCAAAACTTCAACCAGTCCGGCAACAAAGTTGTCCAACGCGAATAAAATCAGCAGCATTAACAGTCCGGGACGGACGGCAATGTAAGTCCAACCCTCAATTGCCTCACGCCAGAGTGAACTTTTCTCATCTTCTGAACCCTTAGCATTTTTAGCATTAGGGAAACGAACAAGTAACAGAGTTGTTACAGCAAAAAGGAAGGTCACAAAATCAATTAAAATCACACCTTGAAGCTGGACAACTCCCATCAAAACTCCTGCCAGCAGGGGCGAGATTAGTTGGGCGCACGCTTGTCCTGACTGAACCATACCGCTGGCACGAGCTAGGTGTTCTTTCGGTACTAATAAAGAGGTCGAAGCAGTATAAGCTGGTAATTGAAAGGCTTTGCAGACAGAACTAATGCCAACGGCTAGATAAAGATGCCAAATTTCAAGGCTCTCCGTAGCAAGTAATAGGGCGATCGCCACTGTGGTTATCGCCGCACCGGAGTCAGACAGAATCATGCACCACCGCCGGTTCCATCGGTCAACTAAGGCACCTGCTACCGGAGAAATCAGGATACTGGGCAGCATAGCCGATAGCAAAATCAGAGAGAATTGGGTCACTGACTCTGTACGCTGGTACACCCACACTCCCAATGCAAAGCTTGTCAGACCCGACCCGATGAGGGATATCAGTTGTCCGAACCAGACTATAAGAAAAACGCGCATTTGACGGAATATACGGAATCGCATGACTATATAACAGTAGTTGGCTCTGGCGCACTCAAAAATCCTATATTTAGGAAATAAGAAAAATAGATATTGAGTAGCTCTGCATTGACGGGCGGGCAATAAATTTCAGTTTTAGACAAGGCTTTCAGCGTATTTTGGTTGTCAAATCGAAATTCTAATTTTTGAGAATCAGATTCTTCAGGAAACATAGGTAATAGAGAATGGAGAGCATTTTCCGGGAAATCATTTACATGATGAATCAATTCTTTACGCCACTTTTCAAATGAAGTTTGTTGAACTGAATAACCAAAATTTTGTATCCAACTACTTAGATAGTTAAAAGATATCTGATGAGGATTGCTGATGTGAAAAGCCTTTCCCAATGATGACTGTGCTTGTGATATGCAAACAATAGCTTTGCTCACATAGTCTACAGGAATCATTTCTACCATCATTTCTACTTCAGGGAAACTTCCAAGTTGAATACAACCTTTAATCATCCTAAATAGCCAATCATCTGTAGCTACTGCACCCGTTTGGCTGTGTCCAGCCACGCGACCTAGCCTGTATATACAAATAGGAATTCCCCTTTCACGAGCCATCATCATTAATTTTTCTGCTACCCATTTACTTTGACCATAGCCGCTAGTCAACCCTTGGCTATATTCAAGAGGGTCTGATTCAGCAATTACCTGACGCTGAAAATAGTGAGGTGAATAGAACACACCAAGAGTAGAAATAAAATGTATGGGCTTGATTTTGATTTGGCTAGCTAATCTGAGAACGTCTTGAGTTGCCGTAACATTAGCTGCTTTTAATGCTGAGTAGGGATATATTACATTATTGAATTCCCCATTGTGATAGATGACATCAATCCGATTGGCTAAGTTTTGAAAGTCGGCTGCGGTAATACCTAAAAGAGGTTGAGATAAATTTCCAGTTACAGGAATAATTCTCGAACTGAAGCTTTCTTTCCATAGCGAATAAAATTTAAGTTGAGTTTGCACCCTGTTTTTTGCTTCATCCGAATTAGAGGCATTAACTAAACAATATATATTAGCTCTCGTCTGCTGAAGCAATTCAGATAGTAAATAACTTCCGAGAAATCCTGTTGCGTCTGTTAGGAAAATACATTTCGGTTCGCTGACATAATTGCCAGCTAGTAATTCAGGCTGAATTTCTGGATCAAGAATGGCTTCAGCATTTAAATTAAAAATATTGTCGGTAAGATTATCAAATGTTCCTACCTGACGAATCTTATCAATAAATTGGGCAATACCAACTACAGTCGGAAATTCAAATAAGCGAGGTATTGGTATATCTATGCCAAAGGCTTGATGTAACTGAGACAGCAGCCGAATGACTAATAAAGAATTTCCACCGAGTTCAAAAAAGTTATCATTAACTCCTACTTCTTTTAAACTCAATAAATTTGCCCAAATATGAGATACAATAATTTCCGTATGAGTCCAAGGCGCGGTCTTAGACTTTACCATACTGCTCATATTTCTTGTAGGTACTGGTAGCCGGCGACGATCTACTTTGCCATTGGATGTTAATGGAATAGCCTCCAACAGCACAAAGCTAGATGGCACCATGTAAGATGGTAGTTTTTGCTGAATAAATTCACTGAGATTACCTGCGAGCATTCTTTGTAGGCTTTTCAGAATACCGCTACTTTCAAGTAAATCTTGGTAACTTTGATGCCACAAAGATTGGGTTTCAGGTGTCAATATTAGTTGCACTCCTGTTTGTTGTTCTTGATGCCAAGCAATTCTCCCTTTTAATGACGATGGGAGCAAATTATTTGGTAGTTTTAGTTGTAAGTGAATTTCTTGACCGGGCGTAACATTTAACTTCCCTATCACAGCAACACCACTAAGAGAAATATCGATAGTTTCAAGTAGCACTTGATTACCATTACTCAGGTTTACTAAGCATTCAGTTTGATAAGGTAGTCGGTCTAGAAGAAGATTAGACACTATATAAGCTACTAAACGCTTATCTCCTGGCATATCTTCTCTGTCGATTACCACAGATTCTCGTACACTAGGATGTTGGTTCAAAACTGACTCAATTTCCCCCAGTTCAATACGGAAGCCACGAATCTTCACTTGATTGTCAATGCGACCAACAAATTCGAGGTTACCATCCGGTAAATAGCGGGCTAAATCACCTGTTTTGTAAAGGCGAGAACCAATATGATTGCTAAAGGGGTTGCGAATAAACCTCTGTTCAGTGAGATCGGCACGGTTTAAGTAGCCTCGTGCTAGACCATCACCACCAATGTACAATTCGCCCGGAACGCCAATAGGAACAGGCTGTAGATGAGTGTTTAGCACATATGCTTGCGTGTTGGCAATTGGACGACCTACAGGCACAGCTTTAACATCTGCCAAGTTTTTCTCTTTCCAGATATCTGGGGAGTAAATTGTAGAGGTGATGGTGGTTTCAGTTAGTCCATAAGCATTGAACCAACGAACGCGATTACTAGCTATTTTCTGCCACCTTATCAATTTATCTGGCAAAATTTTCTCACTACCAATTACAACTAATTGCAAGGAAGAAGGTAATTGAGTGTCTGAATTCTCCAAAGTAGATACCCACTCATGCCAGTAAGAAGCAGGTAGGTTAAGAACAGTCAGCTTTTCCTGGTTTATTAGCTCTTGAAACTCTGCAATAGTTGGAGGAACTGAACCAGGTCTGATAACGACAGTACCCCCCCTAATCCAAGTGGGGAATAACTCTTCGGCTGAAACATCAAAGCTAATAGAAGCAAACTGTAAAACTTTATCTGTTGCCTGCAAATCATAGTGCTTGGCAATGGAGATGCTGTGGTTGACTAATGCCTGATGCTCAATGACTACTCCTTTTGACTGTCCCGTAGATCCTGAAGTATAAATTACGTAAGCTAGATTATTCGGTGTTATCTTGCTCGTCGGGTTTTCTTCAGCATATTGGGAAATTTCTTCCCAATCAAAGTCTAGGCACACGACTTGTGCCTGATGTTGAGGAAGAGATTCAACAAACCGGAACTGGGTAAGCAGCGCTGGCACAGAGGTGTCTTCTAGCATGAAAGCTTTTCGCTCAGATGGATAGTCTGGGTCTATTGGAACGTAAGCACCACCTGCTTTGAGGATGCCTAAGATTCCTACTATCATTTCAAGAGAGCGTTCTATACAAATGCCAACGAGTGTTTCTGGTTTCACTCCCAGTGTTTGTAAATGGCGTGCTAATTGATTAGCCTTGGCATTTAGTTCTCGGTAGGTTAGCTGCTCGCCTTTAAAGATTACTGCTACGGCGTCTGGTGTTTGTTCTACCTGCGCTTCAAATAATTGATGAATACATAGATTGTGAGGATAGTCTTGTTGGGTTTGATTCCACTCCACTAATAATTTGTGTTGCTCAATCGCCGTCAAAATAGGTAAATCTGATAGTTTTTGTTCTGGATTCCCTACAATACCAGCCAACAGGGTTAGCCAATGCTCTATCATGCGGGCAATGGTCGTCGCATTAAAGAGGTCTGTACTATATTCAAATGCCCCGGTTAATCCCATATCGGTTTTCTGCAACGATAAGCTTAAATCAAATTTAGCTGTATGATTGGCTCCAGCCTCAGATATGTTAATTGTTAAATCTTTGAGATTAATCGCAGGATTAGCCTCATGTTCCAGGGCAAAATCTATTTGAAATAAAGGTGAATAGCTTAAATTACGCTCTGGTTGTAAGGCTTCGACTAACTTATCAAATGGTAAGTCTTGACGATCGTAAGCTTCTAACGCTACTTGTTTAACTTGTTGTAATAGCTCCAGAAAGGTAGGGTTATCTGATAAATCTGTACGTAGCACTAAAGTATTAACAAAAAATCCGATCAGTCCTTGGGTTTGAGGATTCTGGCGGTTCGCCACGGTTGAACCAACAACAATATCTGGTTGATTGATATAGCGATAGAGCAATATTTTAAATGCTGTGAGGAGCAAAATAAAAAGCGTCACTTTTTGCTGCTCACTCAAACGCACAAGTGCTTCACTAATCTCTGGTTCAATGGTGAAAACTTGAGTTTTTCCACGAAAGGATTGTACCGCAGGTCGGGGACGATCTGTTGGTAATTCCAACAATGCTGGCGTTCCTGCTAGTTTTTGTTGCCAGTAAGCGAGTTGTGATTCTAGGACTTCTCCTTTTAACCACTGCTGTTGCCATACGGCAAAATCTACATAATGAATATTAATTTTAGACAGATGGGGTTTACTCTGTTCAACCAAAGCTGAGTAAATGGTGGTTAATTCCTGAAAGAAAATATTAACAGACCACCCATCAAATATAATGTGGTGAATTGTTACCCATAAAACATTTTCTGTTGGGGTTAGCTGAACTAATTGTGTCCACAGTAAAGGATCTTCGGCTAGGTTAAATACATAGCTTACTGCAAGAGAAGCTAATTTTTGATACTCTAAATCTCTTTCACTGGCTGACAAAGAACGCAAATCAACAACTGGTAAAGAAAAATCTCTAGTCGGATTTATTACTTGAGCAGGTTTTCCATCTACGGTAATAAAGTTAGTGCGTAATATTTCATGGCGATCAATTGATAATTGCAAGCTTGACTCTAAAGCCGCAATATTGAGTTGACCGCTAAAATGCAAGCCAAAAGGAATATTATAGAAGGCACTCTTTGGCTGTAATTGGTTTAGGAACCAAAGACGCTGTTGGGCAAAGGAAAGAGGAAAGGTGTTGTTTTCTGTTCTGGGTATCGGAGCGATTGCACTGGCAGTTTTTTGATTATTGGCTTGGTGCAAAAAGGAGATAATGTCAGCTTTACGCTCATTAATTTCTGATTTTAGAGCAGAGGTAAGTGTCCCTTCAGGAGCGTTGCAACGAAGGCGTTCGCCTTCTATAAATAGGTTGATATCCAGCTTGCGTAGATTATTAATAAACTCAATTGTATTCATCAAAATTCCACCTCTTCTCGGTTATTAATAGTTTTGTTGCTCGTTTCGATATTTTGAGTCGCCCAATAAATTGCTTCAATGTAGCTAGAAAAACTAGCTACGGTTGGAGCTTCAAACAACTTCGATAAAGGCAGATTTAGTCCAAAGGTATGGCTCACTTTTGAGAGTAGTTGAGTTGCCAGTAAAGAATGCCCACCTGATTCAAAAAAGTTGTCATTTATACTCACTTTCTCTACTCCCAAAACTTTAGCCCAGATGGATGCTAGTAATTCTTCTGTAGGAGTGCGAGGAGCTACAAAATCTCCTTTTTGAATTAAACTATTGAGGTCGGGTGCTGGCAATGATTTGCGGTCTACTTTGCCATTCGGTGTCACTGGCAAGCACTCCAAAATCACAAAAACACTAGGCACCATATAGTTTGGTAATTGCTCTTTCAGAAAATGGCGCAGTTCACTAAAAGTTGGTGCTGGTTCATGAAGAGGGACAATATAAGCCACTAAGCTCTTTTGACCCGGAATGTCTTCTCGAACCGTAACAGCGACTTGGAGCAAGCTTGGATGTTGACTGAGTATTGCTTCGATTTCTCCGAGTTCGATACGAAAACCGCGCACCTTTACTTGGTCATCTATCCGACCGAGGTATTCGATATTGCCGTCGTTCAGGTAGCGAGCCAAATCTCCAGTTTTGTACAGGCGAGAAGTGGAGAAGTCACTAAAGGGATTGCGAATGAACCGCTCATCGGTCAAATCGGGACGGTTGAGGTATCCCCGTGCTAAACCAGCACCACCGATGTGCAACTCACCCGGAATGCCAATGGGTAAAGGCTGTCTGTTCCCATCTAAGATGTAGGTCTTGACATTACCAAGGGGACGACCGATCGGCAACTCCTTCAATTTGGTGTCGGCTAGCGATAACTCGCATATCGTGGCTCCCACAGTAGCTTCTGTAGGGCCGTAATTATTCACCAGACGAACTCGCTCTCCCACACACTCAAGCCAAGTTTTCAATCGATCGGGCAGTGCTTTTTCTCCCCCAATGATTATTAAGCGCAATGATGGGGGTAATGCTAGCGTTTCTTGACTCAAGAAAGCGGCCAGTTCGTGCCAGTAGGCTGTCGGCAAAGCCATTACAGTGATTTCCCAATTCTTGCACTTTTGCAAAAATCCCTTAATGGAGTCCAGCATGGATTCAGTACGCAAGACAAGCGTGGCACCCGAAGTCAGGCTGGTATAGATTTCTTCGGCACTGACATCAAAACTAATTGAGGAGAATTGTAAAATGCGATCGCTCTTGTCTATCTCATATTCAGCATTTACAGCCGTTATATAATTAACTAGTGACCTGTGTTCAATTAAAACACCTTTAGGTTTTCCTGTAGAGCCTGATGTATAGATAACGTAAGCTAAGTTTTCGGGCTGCACCGCGCTGGAAGGGCTTTCTTCACTATGAACAGCAATTTCTTCCCACTCTGAATCCAAACAAACAATACGCGCCGAGTGTGCAGGAAGTTTTTCCACCAACTTCTTTTGGGTAAGCAGCACTGGTACACAAGAGTCTTCCACCATAAAAGCTTTTCGCTCTAGAGGATACGTGGGGTCTATAGGGACATAGGCACCGCCAGCTTTGAGAATACCCAACAGACCGATTATCATTAAGGGTGATCGCTCTACGCAAATTCCTACCAATATTTCAGGCTCAACACCCAAGCTTTGCAAGTAATGTGCTAATTGATTCGCTTTTGCATTTAACTCTCGATAAGTCAGTTGTTCCCCTTCAAACACCACCGCTACTTGGTCAGGTGTCTGTTCCACCTGCTCTTCAAATAACTGATGAATACACTTATCTTGGGGAGATTCTTTTGTAGTATCATTCCAATCTGCTAATAGCTGCTGTTGCTCTATTGGTATCAGCAGAGGCAATTCTGATATCTTCTGTTGTGGATTGGCGACAATTCCTTTCAAGAAAGTCTGCAAATGTTGGGTCATCCGAGCGATCGTATCTGCATCAAATAAATCAGTATTGTATTCCCATTCTGCTACCAATCCATCAGCCCTATTCTCCATTGATAAGGTCAAATCAAACTTAGCTGTGCCAATTTCTACTGGATATGAGCTTACCGTTAACTCAGGCAGTTCTATAGAAGGAACACTAGCGTCCTCAAGGGCAAACATCACCTGAAATAGTGGTGTATAGCTTAAATCTCGCGTGGGATGTAATACCTCTACTAACTGCTCAAAGGGCAGGTCTTGATGGGTGTAAGCTTGCAGCGCCATTTCCTGAACTCGATTGAGTAATTGTTCAAAAGTAGGATTGCCCGACAGGTCAGTACGCAACACTAAAGTATTTACAAAAAAGCCAATTATTCCTTCTATTTCTTGTCGATTCCGATTAGCAAGTGGCGTACCCAATACAATGTCATCTTGCCCTGTATAACGATAAAGCAAGGTTTGAAATGCTGCCACTAGCAGCATAAATAAAGTGACTTCTTTTCGCTTACTATAACTAACGAGTGCTAAACTCAATTCTTGGGAAATCGCAAATGATTGATGCGCTCCTCGGAAGGTCTGAACAGCAGGTCGCGGTCGGTCAGTGGGGAGTTCTAATAAAGCTGGAGCTTCTAAGAGTTGTTGCTTCCAGTAATTAAGCTGGGTTTGTAGTATTTCTCCAGTTAACCACTGCCGCTGCCAAAGGGCAAAGTCAGCATATTGTATTGGCAACTCTGGTAAACTTGGAGACTCTCCCGAGTAAAAGGCTGTGTAAAGTTCAGTTATTTCTTTTACAAATATGCCTAGCGACCAACCATCTGAAATAATGTGGTGCATAGTCAGCAGTAAGACGTATTCTGTTTCACCTAACTGTAGCACCGTACCTCTGAGCAAAGGCTCTCGCTCTAGGTTAAAAGGTTGATTCGCTTCAGCTACAGCCAATTGTTGTGCCTCAGTTTCTCGCTCGCTTTGAGGCAAGTGAAGCAAATTTACCACTCGTAATTCCAAATTAATTGTTGAGGCAATAATCTGAACGGGTTGACCTTCTTGCGTCGCGAAGTTGGTGCGTAAAGCCTCATGTCGCTGGATAATTTCGTTGATAGCCCTTTGTAACGTCGCTATATTAAGCTGACCGCTCATACGCAACGCGAGCGAGATGTTATAAAAGGCACTTTCTGGTTGTAATTGGTCGAGGAACCACAATCTCGCTTGAGCAAACGATAAGGGGATAGGCTCTAACCTGGAAATTGGTACAAGAGGCAAAACTTCTACAGATTGTCCGTTCTTGAGAGAATTCTCGACTATAGTGGCAAATTCGACAATGGTAGGTGCTTCAAATAAGCTGCGGAATGGGAATTCGACACCAAAGGTATCGCGCACTCTTGAAATTACTTGGGTGGCTAATAAGGAATGTCCGCCCAAGGTAAAAAAATTGTCATGAACGCCTACAGAGTCAATTAAGAGGATCTTACCCCAAATACTAGCTAACATTTCCTCAATTGGAGTACGTGGGGCGACAAAAGACTCTTCCAGTTCTTTTCGCAAATCAGGGGCGGGTAAGGCGCGATGATCTACTTTACCATTGGGTGTCAGGGGCAGTGCCTCCAGCACAACAAAAGCACCCGGCACCATGTAATCGGGCAGTTTGTGTTTGAGGAAGTGGCGCAGATCAGTAATTGTGGGTGATCCTTCCTCTTGTGGAACAACATAAGCCACTAATTGCTTATCACCTGCAACGAAATCTCTGGCGATAACCGCACTCTCTCTTACACCGGGATGTTGGCTTAGTACCGCTTCAATTTCGCCGAGTTCGATACGGAATCCGCGAATTTTTACCTGATTGTCAATACGACCGAGGTATTCGATGTTGCCGTCGCTCAAATAGCGAGCCAAATCTCCAGTTTTGTAAAGGCGCGAACCCAGTTCATTGCTGAAAGGGTTCGGAATAAATCTCTCTTCAGTCAACTCAGGACGGTTGAGATAACCTTTTGCGAGTCCTACACCAGCAATGTGGAGTTCTCCGGGAACACCGATGGGAACGGGTTGGTTTTGAGGGTCGAGAATATAGACTTGGGTGTTGGCGATCGGTCGTCCAATTGATGGCAGTCCTTTACCTTTAAAGCATTCTGCAATAGTAGCACAGACAGTATATTCAGTTGGGCCGTAGAGATTAAAAAAACGCCGTCCAAGAGCCCATCGCTCCACTAAAGAAGCAGGACACTCCTCTCCCCCTACGACAATATTCTGTAAAGCGGGTAACTCCTCATCCGGGAGAGCCGCCAGCACAGATGGTACAAGGTTAGCGTGGGTAATTTTTTGCTCTTGCAATAGCTGAAGCAATGCTGGTCCCGGTTGCAATTCTTCCCGCGTTCCAAGATATAGTTGGCTCCCCGTACAAAGAGCCATAATAATTTCCCAGATAGAAGCGTCGAAGCTAACCGAAGCAAATTGGAGAACGCGGCTATCTGGATGCAGGTCAAACAGTTTGATTTGTGTCTGAACTAGATTGCACAATCCTTGGTGAGCGACTTTAACTCCTTTTGGCTTTCCAGTTGAACCGGAAGTATAAATAACATAAGCCAAATTATCCGGTGTTATACCTGTTATGGGAGAAAGCTCACTTTCTTGCGAGATTTCTTCCCAATCGGCATCCAAGCAGACTATCCGTGCTTGATGCTCTGGTAACGAGGCAAGCAGTTGTTTTTGAGTCAGTAAAACTGGTAGCTGCGAATCATCAAGCATAGAGGCAATGCGCTCAGATGGATAAGCAGGGTCTATGGGGACGTAAGCACTACCCGCCTTGAGGATGCCTAGAATTCCCACGATCATGTCAACGGAACGCTCTACACAGATGCCCACTAATACTTCAGGCTCTACACCCAAACTTTGCAGGTAACGCGCTAACTGATTTGCCTTCGCATTCAACTCTCGATAGGTCAGTTGCTCTTTTTCAAATACCACTGCTACAGCATCGGGCATTAGCTCCACCTGTTCTTCAAACAACTGATGGATGCACTTATCCTGCGGATACTCAGCCCAAGTGTTGTTCCACTTCACTAATAATTGGTGACGATCGGCTGGTGTCAGTAGAGGCAATTCTGAAATCCGCTGTTCTGGATTGAGTGCGATCGCCTCCAGTAATGTCTGGTAATGTCCCGCCATTTGAGCGATCATGTCAGCATTAAACAAGTCAGTATTGTATTGCCAGCCCGCTAGGAGAACTTCTCCCATTTCCATCATCATCACATTCAGGTCTAGGCTTGCCCCCCGTTGATGGCCGAGTGGATATGGCTCCATTTTCAAGCCCAGCTCTTTTCCTGACTCGCACCACCGTTGCTTTTGCCAAGTAAAGCTCACTTGAAACAGTGGAGACATACTGGGATCTCGTTGAGGTTGGAGTTGCTCTACTAAAAGTGGAAATGGATAATCTTGATGCTTTTGGGCTTCTTTAACTAAGCTGCTTGCCTGAACTAAAAAATCTTTGAATGTAAGGTTATCTCTTATTGTTGCTCGCAAGACGGTAGGGTTAGCAAAGTAGCCGACAACTTCTTTAAACTCTTCTCTACTCCACCGACCAGCCATTGGGCTTCCTACCAGGATGTCTTCTTGCCCGGTGTAGCGGTAAAGCAACACAAAAAAAGCAGCTAACATAACCCTGTAAAGACTTGTTTCAGTAGATTTAGCGAGCTTTCCCAGTCCTTTAATTAATTGTTCCTCTAGAGCGAAAATATGCGTTTCTCCCCGAAAGCTCTGTATCGAAGGTCTGGGTCGGTCTGTGGGCAAATTCACGATGGGCAAGTCACCAGCTAATTGTTGTTGCCAGTATTCCCAATGTTTTTCTGCCTTTGGACCTGATAGCATTTCTGACTGCCAATGTACAAAGTCGGTATAGAGCAGATTTTTAGGAAGAGAATCCTCTATCTGCTGATGGCTAATTTGTTCCGTTTCGGCTGTATGCCAGAGTTGCAGTTCAGTAAAAAGTATATCAAAAGACCATATATCCCCGGCAATGTGGTGCATGGTCAGCAACAAAATATGTTCCTCTGCCGACCGAGTAAACAGATTCAGTCGCCATACCGGCTCTTTCTCCAGATTGAAGGGGCGGTCAGTTTCTAATAAAATTTGCTCTTTTAAGTAGTCTTCGCTCCAATTTGAAGCCTCTGTTACCTGGATAGAACCTTCTAACTGTTCGTGAATAATTTGATAGGGTTTTCCTTCGTAAGTGGTGTAAGTAGTTCGGAGAATGGGATGGCGAGTGACAATTTTTTGCCACGCCCGATGCAAAGCTGTAATATCTATGGGTGAGCGAATTACTGCTGTATCAAAAATATTATATGCCACGCTTTCGGGAGCCATTTGGTAGAGAAACCATAAAGCTTGCTGACCCAAGGAGAGGGGATGAAAGGATGCTGGTGTTTCTGGAGTCATGGGGGCGATGGTATCATTCGGAACTGGCATATTGTTGGGCACTTTCAAAGTCTGGTCAATTTCAAGAAATATGGAGGGGTGGATGAGCGATCGCGCTCTCTACTTCTTCAAAGTTGTTTCAATTTAAAGAAAGATAGAGGAGCGATAGTCACCGCTTACACCCCTTGCTTCACCCACCGAGAGGTTCAAACCTATGTGCGCTCGCTCGGCTACAATTGCAACCGGAGCTATGCTTCAAGCTATGCTTCAAGCTTCTTTCTCTATCCGTAACTTATTCCATACCTGAATTAGTTCTTCAATATAGGGTTCAACATCCCGAGTTGGTGGTATTGCTATATTGCTGTTGTGTTAACCGATCGCTTCCTTTGACTTGCAAGACAGCTAACTGCACCCCTTTCCTCCTATATCTGTCACCACCTTTGAAAAAGTTGGCTCAGTACGAAATTTCTTGCCGGACGCTGCTATTGCACCCATACGTCCGCTCTTGAATACCTTGGTAACACTAATAATCTGATTTTTCGAGCCACCCCTGTAGATTTAATTTAATCTTTTGGTTAATCGTACTCATCAGCTTATCTATTAGCCATTTCTCTCAACTTATTTAATATAAATAGAAAAATAGATGCCTGTCAAGGAAAATTAAGAAGTTTCTTGTAACTTAGGGAATGTGGAGAAGAAATGTCAAAATTTACATTTACTTTGAGAGCAAATGATTCTTGAGATCAGGTATACATCCTGATATCCAGTCGTCCATGAATTTACTGAGATAACAATAATGTACGCAGTATTCTGTAAATTACAAGCAAAAAAATAGCCGTAATTTCACGCTCGACGTGCGATCGCGCCCACTGTGAAAAATCTGGTAGTAATTAAGTAGAAGTCCCTTTTGTAGCGTTAAACCCTGATTATCACCGTATCGTTCAGAAGCTATGAAAGTCTATTCATTACTTCCACAGGCTTTGAGACGGCATCTTATCTCTATAATACAGCCTCTCCCCTGCCTTTGTAAGTCCGAAAAGTCGGATCGTAAAGTCGGAAAAGTCGGATATTGCATAGTCTATCGAGCTCAGGTTCCTACAACTTTAGGAAATTGTGTAGGACTGGTGCAGGACAGCTATCAAAACCAGACAATGCTATGGCTGCGGTGGTGGGACAACGAGGGCAATGTGCTGCTGACAGGTGCAGAACGAGCCTCTAGAACCCAACAAGCACTTTTTGATGCAATTCCTCGGCTGTTGGGAATGGGATTGAATGCAGAGCAAGTGGGAGAAGCTCTGGGTTTATCAGTAGAGTTCGTCAGGCAGCATTCCCAATCTTGATGCAGCTAAATTTGGCTTTCCCGCACAAGAATTGTGGATTCTCAATCTAGCAAACCTTGCAGTGCATCCGGCTATCGCCGGCACTCCCTAAAAACCCAAGGACTCTCGTGGTCAGGGGGTAAATTTTTACCCGACTGTCAAGCTCTGCCAGACTCTAACATTTTAGTCGATTGATTGTCAGGTTAGCCAGACCACAACATTTTGCCTTCTTATCGAGGTCAGCCTTACACTCGTTTTCAGCCTCAACAGAGCGCAAAAACCAGACAGCCCAGCCTCAACTTTATTGCTTGCATAACGGCTGCTATGCTACAAAATCGCTTCTAAAATTTTAGCTGCCTGCCACTTTTCTCACACTTGCTCAACTTGATTTTTAATTCAATTTAGATGCCGTAAGTTGACTATTAAATCAATTCTGATTTTGTTAAAAACGCTAAAAAATTAGCTAATTGTTGCGGAGCGCTAAAGTCAGGCAAGTGCAGTATAAAGTCAGGCGTTTGCAGTATAAAATCAGGGGTTTGCAGGTATTTGCAGGGGCTGCACTTTACCTGCAAATATCCTGCAAATATCCTGCAAATGCCTGACTTTTTCGGTCAAATTACTGCTTTTTTGTGCTGTTCGTGCCTTCATTTGTTGGGACTGGTTATGGCTGTTCTCTCTCGGTAGCAAGCAATGTTTTTGCGATCGCAAACCATGACTAATCTGTGCTGACGAAAAATACTGCACCCTTATGAATGGGGAATCATAGGTGTTAAGTAGCTTGATTTTTACCCGCTCTTCGACTGTGCCGGCTGCTCACATTGCTCCTGTTGTTGTGACAACTTCATAGCAGCACTGGCATCAATTCCTCCCATCGCACTTGGGTAGCGAGCGATCGGCTTGAGCGACAGCTCGATCGCCCATGACGGAGCTCATAGAATCAAACAGGTGATCGGCTACCAATCTGGCGCCGTAGCTTCAGCTATTGAGGAGGATTTTGTGGCGGCAATCGACGCGGGCCTTTCTTGCATCGGTCGATATTGTGGCGATAGTTGGCGAGACGCAATTTGAAGAGTTTAATCAGCTAAAAGGTGAGGGGCGATCTCATAAAAACGCATAAAAACGCATAAAAACGCATATTGCCGAAAGTTTTCCTAGGTCTGCCGCTCTTTGATTTTCCCTTGCTGACCACGGAGAAACCATGAGCGATCGGCTTGTTGGGCAGTCTGATTGCTCATGGTTGATTCCCCGGTAAAGCGATAGGGAATAAGAAATTACTATTTCTATAAATGGATAGGCGGGGAAATTTGATTTCCTTGACCGACGTTGCAACGATCACAGACGCTCTCGCCCTTAAAACACCTTAGATGGTCTGCTCTTAAGCTGCCTTCATACCAACAGTTCAGCCGATTGCAAAGCGCGGACCCGACACCAGCAATTTATGCAACTGCCAAGGCTGACATAACGGCTACTTTGTTGCCAATTTTCTCATACTCCTTATTTGATTTTTTATTCAATTTAGATAACGGCTACTGTATTACCAATTTTTTCGCACTTGCTTAAATTGATTTTTTATTCAACTCAGGTATCGTAACTTGATTATTAAATCAATCCAGTCTTTGTTAAAAACGCTAAAAAATTAGCTAATTGTTGCGTCAGCTAAAGTCAGGCATTTGCAGTATAAAGTCAGGGGTTTGCAGTATAAAGTCAGGCGGAAAGCAGGTATTTGCCGGGGCTGCACTTTACCTGTATTTACCGGAAAATTTCCTGCAAATGCCTGACTTTTTCGGTAAAATTGCTGCTTTTTTGTGCTGTTCGTGCATTGGTCTGTTGGGACTGGTTATGGCTGTTCTCAATCGATAGCAAGCAATGGTTTTGCGATCGCAAACGGCGACTTTATATTTCAGATATAAAAATAATCCACCCCATGAAGAGAGATTACTGTCTGTATTAATAAGGTGGAGAACTATAACGACCATTGATAACTGAAAGTCGATCAACTGCTGTCAACCAAGCGGTCGTGAGGGAACGACTGCTGTCAACCGAGTGCGTAGGAGGTCACGGAACTTCGAGCACAAGATTGCATTAAAGCCGAGGGAGCGAATTATTCGTACTCCTTCATCCGACCTTCGTAATTATTCGGTTATTCGGCCTCTCACAAATGAGAATAACTTGCGGTAGAAGAAAAGAAACAACTTTTCTTTATTTCAAACATCGGACGCTCGTCCGATGTTAATTACGAAGGTCGAGCGCTCGAAGCGCGGAGTATGCGTTGACTTTTACCGTTGCCAACACGCCATCGACTGTAGATAGCGATCGCTCGCAACACAGGCATTTACAGTATAAAGTCAGGTAGTTGCTGTACAAAAGAGCGTGAGAATCCAGGCATTTGCAGGAACTGCACTCTACCTGTTTTTACCCGAACATATCCTGCTTTTCGTCTGCATTTTCCTGTCCCTTTACTGCTTTTTTGTGCAGGGACTGCCTTTGCTTGTTGAGACTGGTTATGGCAGTTCTCTCTCGGTAGCAAGCAATGTTTTTGCGATCGCAAACTCTGACTAATTCGTCCCGACAAAAAATAATGCACCTTTATGAATGGGGCATCCTAGGTGCCAAGGGGCTTAATTTTTACCCAATATTCGGCTGGGCCGATTGCTCACATTGCTCCTGCTGTTGTGGCGGCTTTTGTGGCAGCACAGACATCAATTGCCGCAACTTTTCCATCGAACCTGGGTAGCGATCGATCGCATTGCTTGCTCTCTTGTTAACCAGCCCTCGCTGTCAGACGTTTAATCGTCTTTCCAGTGCGTTCGCCTCACTCGCTATAATTTATACACAAAATTTAAATTAACTTAGAGTTGCGTAGGGGTCAATCTCTACCTTGATAAACCCTCTAATAGCCCTCTCCAATTGGGGGGGATAAAATCACCTGACTAGCGGTTGTTAATTACAGTTGTTAACTTGTATCTTGGCAAAAGGTTTTTACTGATTAAAAACTATGAAAACTTTACCGGAAGTCAGACCCAGAGAGCTGCTATCCAACCATATTCACATTCGCCTAACTGACTCTGACTACAATCAAATTAAAGCAAGAGCAGAGCAAGTCAATTTGAGCATGAGCGACTTCATGCGCCGTGCAGCTTTGAGAAGAACCATGCCGCGCCCTCTAGCTGCATTTGACTTAAAAGCTTATCAAGTGTTATGCAAGATTGATGCTCAATTGAGAATTGCCGGAAACAATATTAATCAGATGGCTAAAGCTTGCAATAGTGCTGTGGCATTGGGAGAACCCGTTGTTGTCAATACAGGACTCTTAGAAAGAGTACAGCAACTCATTCGAGAGAACCAAGCTACAATTAAAGCAATAGTTGCAAACCTCGCCAAATCTACAGTACGCTAACTATTAACAAGCCTGGGCTTTACCGCCTAAGCAATCGATGCTGTGAAACTGACACCTTTTCCGTTATGATTGGCAAACAAATTAAAGGTACAGGCTTTAGGGGCTGTCTAAACTACGTGCTGGGCAAAAAAGACGCCGCTCTAATTGGCGGTACTATGTGCGGACAAACTCCTGAAGAACTTGCTGCTGAATTTGCCATCGCCCGACAACTAAGACCGAACCTGAAAGTAGCAGTTTTTCACGCCTCCTTATCTGTCGCAAGCACCGAAAAACTCGAAAATTCTGAAGAAAATGACCAGCGCTGGCTGGCGATCGCAGCCAACTACATGAAAGCGATGAACTTTGACAACAGCCAGTATACAGTTGTCAAGCACAGCGATACAGACCATGACCACGTTCACATCGTCGCCAGTCGCATTCGCCTAGATGGAGGTGTTGTGGACGATAGCTGGGACTATTACAGAAGCCAAGAAACTATTCGCCAGTTGGAACAAAACTACAACCTGGAAACTGTTACACCCAGTTGGGAAACAGACAAGCGAGCTCAGACTACAGGAGAACACAGGCAATTAAAAAGCAAGGGAGACAAGAGTGTCAGGGTGCAATTGCAAGACCTAATTGATGAAGTCACCCAAGACAACCCAAGTATGCCACAATTCGTTGAACGGTTGCAGCAACAAGGCGTAGAGGTACAAGTCGGACTGACTCGAAATGGGTTCAGTAAAGGCATTTCTTACAATTTAGATGGGGTTGCTTTAAGTGGCTCTCAGTTGGGTAAAGCCTACAGTTTTTCGGGATTGCAGAAGCATCGAGGTATTAGTTATGACCAACAGCGAGATAACGCCCTAATTGAAGCTTTAATGCAGCCACAACACTTAGCTATTACCCCCAGCGAGGCTAAGGAGTATGAGTTAGAGTTGTCACCATCTGAGCTAACAGAAACTGCACTTACAACTCCTGCTACAGCAAATGAGTTAGAACCGCCACAATCTGAGCTAACAGAAACTGCACTTACAACTCCTGCTACAGCGAATGAGTTAGAGTCGCCACAATCTGAGCTAACAGAAACCGCACCTCTAACTCCTGCTACAGCAAATGAGTTAGAGTCACCACCATCTGAGCCAGCAGCAACCGCACCTCTAACTCCTGCAACAACAGCAATTAAATTAGAGTCGCCATTATCTGAGCTAGCAGCAACCGCACTTACAACTCCTGCTACAGCAAATAAATTAGAGTTACAACGGTCAATGCTGCCTGAAAGGAATGAAAATCAGTGGACAAGAGTGCGATCGCATCTAGCCACCGAGTACAGTTTACCTTTAGAATTGCTCGAAAAATTGCACTCTCATTCTTGGCTGTATGCTGACTCAGAAAATGCCGTCTTTACGGGACGAACGCTTGATGGGGAAGCCTCGGAAGCTTTTATTCTTGATGAAAGAGGTAACTGGACTACAAGGCATACCCTGCCATCTGAAGCAGCTTTCTGGGTAGCCACTACCGGAGAAATTGAGAGAGCTGTGATTACCTGTAACCCAATAGAAGCACTTTCAATTTTGCTGATTGAACTAGAAAATAATCAGAATAACTCTGCAACAGAACTCGCCACAATTTACATAGGAATTGAACGAGCTTCACAATTGCCTACACAATTTTTACAAGAACTTGATAGCGTTATTATAGCACTTGCAGAAGATTCTCATCTCGCTCAAAATGCGCTCGCGCTGCTGCCAAATGCAGAAATTATCAGTCCACAGTCAAGCTGGAATGATATCTGGATACAATTAAGTGAGCAAGAGCAGCGAAGTCATAGACAAAATAACCAACAGCATAAACAGCAAATTCCAAATATTGAACTGGATTAATTGTTGCCACCTTAAATTTATCTAGGATTTAAACAACGTGCTTATTTTGATAAAATCAATCACTATTTTTGATCTAATCTGTTGATGTTTGTACCAATAAATTCACTAATGTATCACAATATTTACTATCTTTATATGCTTAATTACGAAGTCAATGAAGACTGCGCTAGCTCAAACACTTTGTGATGCGACCTTGGTAAAAATAAATTATTTCTACGTTTTTTATTACTAAAGCTTACAAAAAATAAACAAATTAATTAGCGCTGTCGCGCCCCAAAATAAAGCATTGGATAAAAAAAATGGAACTGTCACAAACCTACACCTGTTACCTCAATAATTCAACTTTCGTCCAGCCAACAGAAAACGAACTGTACATCATGGGCAACGAAATGACGATTGTACTCAATTTCAAAGAAACAAGCTATCAGACAATCGGTCAAATAATCCACGCTTTGCGACTTATGCGAGACAAAAAAGCCAAAGCTCAAAGAGCAACCCTTGAAAAAGAGCTACTGGAATTAAATTTCCAATTCCCTGAAGAAAACAGCAATAGTAGCAGCAATGGTAGCAGCAATGGTAGCAGCAATGGTAGCAGCAATGGCAGTAGCAATGGCAACCGCCACAACTGCGAGCTAGAAATCGAGTGGTAATTAAATATTGCCGGATAAACAAGCTTGTCTATCCGGCACTAAATAGCAGATATTTCAACAAAAAAATGGCAAACAGAATAGCAGGATATGTATATCTCCTGCACTTTTAGAAGCCGATATGTCCGACTCGTCCGTCTCAACACTATGTCGGCTGGACAATCATATTTGGACGAAAGACTTTATCAGCATAAAAAAGGCAGAGGTGCTAAGTTTTGCCGCGCAGCCCGAGAGCGCGGAATAAAATTTGTTTTGGCAGAATGCTGGGTTGCGACAAAAGTTTTGAGAGAACAATCAAGAGGCAAAAGAACCACAAACGCTTTTGCCCTATTTGCACAAATTTGGTAGACTAAGATACTGCAATGTTTGCAACACTGTTGCTTGACCAGAACAGTTTTGTCCTATAAGTGTGTGTAGGCGTGAACTATCCTTCTGTATCTTTGACCTACTTAATTCTCTCTCAAATCCTGACTAGCTGGTTGACAGATTGCTGCTACCATACCTTGCGCTTAGTAGGAACCGCCCGAATCAATTAAGCTAATTAAAAAATAGGCTGCAAAAATCCGATGATCAACAAGAATAACCGCAAAAAGTTACCCTTATTAGCAGCGTTCTTAATCTCGCGATTTATCCCTTGGTTCCTGAGTGCGATCGGGCTATTGCTCAGTTTTTGGGTCATTGTACCAGCACCCACGCTGTTTTTGTACCCTTTAGCGGTGGGTGCACCAGAAATCAGTCCTTGGTTAGTCGCTATCAATGCGATCGCCCTTCTGCTCAATCTGCCCAGACGACATCAAGGCAAAGTCTACATTATTTTGTCAATTTGTAACCTGTTCGCCCTCATCCTGGGCCTGCTACCCCTGATGCAGTTCCCCGCAGCCAATGCAGCCATAGCTACCCAAATGCAAGCAGTTTTAGGGGAAAACTATTTAGCAGCCGTTCCTCAATCCGATCGCGCGCAGCTACGCCCTCAACCCTTTATTCTCGCAGATTCGTTCCGAGGAATTCCAATTAGAGACGTGAGGATCGATCGTACTATTGTATTTGCCAACCCTGACGGAGTTTCACTGAAACTAAACCTTTACCGGCCGATGCAAATTGGCAAATATCCAGAGATAATCACGCTTTACGGTGGAGCTTGGCTCAGAGGCAATCCCGATTACAATGAGGAATTCAGTCGCTACATGGCCGCTCAAGGTTATTGTGTTGTAGCAATTGATTACCGCCACGCTCCCAAATATCAGTTTCCGGCTCAGCTTGAAGACGTGCAAGCCGCTCTTTCCTACATCAAAAATCATGCCGATGATTGGGAAATCGATCTCAATAGAATTGCTCTAATGGGAAGGTCTGCTGGTGCCCATTTAGCAATGCTAACTGCTTATAATTCAATCGTGCTTCCAGTTAGAGCAGTGGTGAACTATTACGGGCCAAATGACCTGATTGGGGGATACAATGACCCACCTTTTCCTGATGCAATCGATGTTCGAGCCGTCTTGCGTGCCTTTCTCGGAGGAACCCCAGACGAACTCAATCAGCTTTACCGTCAGGCTTCTCCTATCAATTACGTTAAACCCAATCTTCCCCCTTCTCTACTGGTTTATGCCGGTCGCGACCATATCGTGCAGGCTAAGTTTGGGCGATCGCTCTACGAACGATTACGCGCCACGGGCAATCGTGCTATTTTGCTCGAAATTCCTTGGGCTGAACACGCCTTTGATGCGGTTTTTAATGGCCCTAGCAATCAATTGGCTTTGTATTACACAGAACGTTTTTTGGCTCATGCTCTGAATTCTTCCGATTACCACCCAATTAAATAAGAGTTTAAATTTACTCATTTATGCTCAAATAACTGGGTCTAAAACTGTCTTAACTTTTGCTTCAAGTCTCTTTATTTTAACTTGTTATAAATCCCAAATCCTGCGCCGGAAAGGTTTTTTGGCGCTGCTGAATCAAAGTATTATTTGGCTTATAGGTAATTATAATAGTGCTTACCCGTCACGTCAGCGGTGGGCAACTACAGGGTGATTCCCCTACAAATTTAATACCCAAATTCAGCAACGTCAGCCAAATCTTTTCTCCTTGTTGATAAATGAATTAGCTCTCTGGAGATGAGCCGCGTTCGCGGCTAACTCTCAGCCAATTCAACTCAACTAAAAAAGATGGATTTAACTCTCACCTTACAACATTTGTCTGGAATTACTGTTCCAGAAGCTAAAAAACTCACAAAACTAGGTCTTCGCACCATTGCAGACCTACTCTACTATTTTCCGAAAGAACATCTCGCCTTCAAACGCACTCGAATTGCTGATAGCCAAACAGGAAATTGCGTAACAATTGCAGGTAAAATTATCAACCACACTATCTTCAACTGTCGCACTAAACCAGAACTTACATTACAAAAATGGATTGTCTGCGACCAAACTGGCAGAATAGTTTGCACTCGCTTTTACAACCATAACTATTACCAATCGCAACTATGGCGTTCCCACCAAGTCGAACTTTACAAACAAGGCGCTGTTGTATTAGTGACAGGAAAAGTCAAACAAGATAGCTATGGTAAAACCATCAGCAACCCAACAGTTAGAGTTGTTAGCTTTGAAGATGCTAAAGCCAGCACGACCTCTATTGTACCAGTTTACCGCTTAACTAAAGGCATAACTAACGAGCTAGTCCGGCATTGTATTCGTGCAGCACTTGACTGTGTTGGTTTTATTGAAGACCCGCTGCCACAAGGACTTCGCAAACGTTTTGGGTTAATAGCTATCCAAAAAGCGATCGCACATATCCACTTTCCCCCTGACAGCAAGACCCTCGAATCTGCCCGCCGCCGCCTAGTGTTCGATGAATTCTTCTACTTGCAATTAAGGCTGTTACAGCACCGATATACCTTGCAACAACAGCAAGGATACTCCCTAAGCTCAACAGGAAAAATGCTGGATAAACTTTACGAAAATCTGCCTTTTACCCTTACCAAAGCACAGCAAAGAGTCATTGGCGAAATTCTGTCAGACATGAGCAAACCAACTCCGATGAATCGCTTAGTACAAGGAGATGTGGGTGCCGGCAAAACAGTAATAGCAGCAATCGCCATCCTTGCAGCAATTCAATCCGGTTATCAAACAGCACTAATGGCACCGACTGAAGTGTTAGCTTCCCAACACTACCGCAAACTCAGTGAATGGTTTGAGCCGCTGGGATTGTCTGTAAAGCTGTTAACAGGCTCCACAACAGCTAAGATCCGCCAAGAGATTGCCAAAGGATTAAACTTGGGGCTTCTTCCCTTGCTAATCGGTACTCACGCACTGATTCAAAATACGGTAAGCTTTAAGAAACTGGGTTTAGTGGCGATCGACGAACAGCATCGATTTGGAGTTCAACAGCGGCTAAAGTTGCAGCAAAAAGGCCTTAGCCCTCACATCCTGACAATGACAGCCACACCCATCCCCAGAACTTTAGCCCTGACACTGCACGGAGATTTAGACATCAGCCTGCTGGACGAACTGCCACCGGGAAGACAGCCAATTCAAACTCAGCTATTTACGAGTAGAACTCGCCACAAAGCTTACGAAAAAATTAGACAACAAATTCAACTGGGCTATCAAGCCTACATCATTTTGCCACTTGTCGAAGAATCCCAAAAGCTTGACCTCAAAGCCGCCATTGAGGAACACCGGTATTTGAGTGAAAATATTTTCCCCAATGTCAACATCGGGCTGCTACACGGCCGGATGAATTCAGCCGAGAAAGAAACAGAAATCGCCAACTTTATTGCCCATCACACTCAAATTCTTGTGTCCACGACGGTTATTGAAGTCGGAGTTGATGTCCCCAATGCCACAGTCATGTTAATCGAACACGCGGAACGATTTGGCCTGTCACAATTGCACCAACTCAGAGGCCGAGTAGGGCGGAGTACGGCACAATCTTACTGCTTGTTAGTGAGCGATTCCAAATCCAACAATTCTAAAGAGCGGCTGAAGGTAATGGAAACTTCGCAAGACGGCTTCTTTCTAGCAGAGATAGATTTGAGATTGCGAGGGCCGGGTCAGGTATTAGGAACCCAGCAGGCCGGACTGCCAGAACTTGTCAAGGCTGATTTAATCAACGACCAAGCAATACTAGAGCAAGCTAGGAAAGCAGCACAGTTGGTAGTCGCAAAAGACCCCACTCTGGAAAGGTGGCCCGAACTTTCACAAGAATTGTTCCGGCGACAGCAGGTTAACAAACTCGATGCAGAAGCACCACTTAACTAATAAACTGTTGTGCATCTAGATTAGACTTGAATTGCATAAATTTTTGATTAATAGGTTAATCGCTCCTTCAAGACAGATCGACGCATATCGATGCAGATCGTTTCCTGATTGGAGAGCTTGGGAATGCAATGCAAGTCTATTTTCTATGGTGCAATACGCTTGGTTTAACCCTCTATAACGCTACGGTTCACTTAACACTTTTTTGCCATTGCTGTACCCGCGAAGCAAACAAGAGTGTCTATTTTTCAAGTCTTTTTCCCGACGGACTGTCGAGCGTGAAGCGTATTGCTGTATAACAAATTCTATATCACGAATTTATGGCTATACAGGCATATTTTAAAAGTCAGATTGTTCTTAACCCAAGCGTATTGGTCTATGGTGTTCAAGGCGTAGAAAATTTGACAATTGAGGGTCATTAAAGTATACATTTTAAAGGCACTATAACTTACTGATTTGCATAAATAGTTGCAACTGAGTGTTGAGTTTTATGATTCAACTCAACACCCAGTTGCTTGTGAATAAGTCATGTACCTACTGCTTTTGCCAGCGAGCATCTACCCCTCGCCCTCGACATTGCAAACGTCCAGCATCTCTCTCCCGGCGCAATAAACCGCGAATCAAATCAATGCCCACTGTCGGACACCTTTCTTGTAACTCTCTAATGGAAAATTCTTGAGGCAAATTGTTAATTGCATCCAATACGATCGCCGTTTTCGTTCCTTTTGCGGATGTAACATATCCCACGCGCTGCTCAAACTCCCGATAAGCTGATAGCAGCATGACTCCCAAGAAATACTCCCACCAAGGTAATAAGTTATGCTGCCCTTCATGCCATCCTTGGGAAGATTGGTAAAGCGTATCATAATAGCTTTCCTTAGTTCTCTCCACAATCCGTTCTAAACTAATAAATCGCCCCACCTCATAACCGGCTTTGTATAGCAGCAACAAAGTCAGCAACCTTGCCATCCGCCCGTTTCCATCTAAAAATGGATGAATGCACAAGAAATCCAAAATATAAGTTGGAATCAGCAATAAAGGTTCTATCTCGCCCGATTCCCAGAGGCGATTAAACCGTTCTTGCAGGCGTTCCATTGCCGCAGGAGTAGCATAAGCGGGAGTAGGTTGAAACCTCACCACTTTAGTTCCGTCAGGATAAGTAGCGCTAATTTCATTATCCACTGTTTTCCAGCGCCCGCCTGTATTAACAGCAAATTGGTAAAGGTCGCGGTGCAGTTGTAAAATGACACCTGTACTAAAAGGAATGTGAGTATAACTGGTGTGGATTGTAGTTAGCACGTCCCGATAACCCGCAATTTCTTGTTCTGAACGATCGCGCGGCGTTGTTTTTTCCCTTACCAATTTCTTAATGCGTTCTAGCGGCACTGTAATACCTTCAATGCGGTTAGAAGATTCGGTACTCTGAATAACCGCAGCTTGGCGCAAAGTGCCTAAAACTTGTGGGGCTTGTTGCTTGAATAACTCCTGCTTTCCCTTGTACTCCCCAACCAAGCGAATCGTTTGCAGAAGTCTTTGGTTGAGCTGTTGACTTTCAATGAACCCCTCTTCAAATGAGAGCATATCTATTTTATCTCCTTTGTATTAATTATAAACATTTATCGCAGTCAGTAACTCGGATATTACGTGCGCTTAATCAAAACTTTGAAACCCGATCGCAAACAGAATCAGCACTCGATTTAAGTAAATAGGTAAGGCGATAATTGCTTTTCGCCATAGCCCTTGCCTCTCTGGTTGTCCAGGGTTTGACGCTCAGCAAATCGGGTTCAGTTTTCAGTTGCTCTAAAAAAGAGCGATCGCCCGTTACCTCCGCAATCGCCAGAGCAATGAATTTGCAGCAGCTCAAAGGAGCCTGAACCACCTGCTTTTCAGTAAACCTAACCACAATCCAATTCCACTCTAAGAATAGTTGATTGCGGCGGAGATCGCGGTCAACATCGCAGCAGTGAGTTGGCTTTTTAGATTTGCCAGCATAAGGTTCATCAATCTCCACATCAATTCCTATCCCAGATGGAGTGTGCATCACAATAAAATCTGCTGAATAACTCCTCCGAGATGACGGAATTTCAAACTCCGCCGCCTGTACAACTCCCTCGAAATACCGCTGCAAGCTCAGCAAAAACTTTTCTTCACTCACTCCTTGCCGAGCTTGAGATATGCCTGTCGAACTAACCCGAAGTGACATCAATTCCTTCAGGAATCTATTTCTGTACTGCAAGTCATTTGTGACACTTTTTGAAACTGTCTGCAACCCTTTTTTTTCCAGCTTCAAACTAGAAACTTCCTGCTGTCTTTTGGATAATATCTCTTGTTGGTTGTACTCAATAACCTGCTGCTTGTATCTGGATAGCAGTTTTTGACGGCAACCGAACACATAACTATAAGCAGCACCAATCAAACATGAATAAGCAGTTACTACTAACAGCAACTCCCACCACAGCCAACCCCACGCAATAGTTAACAGCCCAAGAGCGATCGCACCATAGAGCCAAAACACCCAAATTAACCACAGCAACTTGACAGGTAACACTACAGGTGGTTGAGGTGGTTGAGGTGGCTGAGACAAAACAACAGCTTGCCCGAATTGTTGAGTTTCTTGAATTGGGGATGAGGTGGCACAACTAGAAGTTACCTCTGGCAAAGGATATTGGTGGCAGAACTGTCTTATCACTTTTGGGTACAAAATTATTGGATAATTCATTTCTTTAAATCCCCATTTTTTTTAAGAGCGCGGCCGCGCTATTTTTAAGAAAATCTTTTTGAACTATATGCAAAAAGTTACCAAATCAAACTCCCACAAAACAACTCATACTAAACGAGTTAACCAAATTCACAACGACCAACAGGTTTCTCTTAAGTTAGATCCGGAAACAATGACTGCACTTACTCAAATTGAAGAACGCCGCGATTATTATCAAACCTGCATCAATGGAGGATACTAAACTATGAATTTAGCCACAGCAACGCTTGCTCAAAGTTCAATAACTGCGGCTCAACTTTGGCATCAACTAGAGTCAGCAGAAAGCTCAGAAGAACTTGACCAACTGCTGCAATCCCTTTGGAAAACCCAAGAAACCCAGGAACTCGCTGTTGATGCTCATGCCGACTTAGCCGACCAAATTGATGCCGAAATTGCAGGAATTACCGCCCGGATGCAGTATTTAATAGAACTGCATTCAAGAGCTATCAACAAACTCCAGGGGTGGAGAGAGCGGTTAGACCAAACCGTTCTCTACTTCAACGAGTGCGGCGTGTTAACTTCAGAAATTATTGGCAAACACCGCCGCATTACTGTTAAGGAAAATCCGCCTACCTGTGAAGTTTTGATTGACTCATCTCAACTGCCAGAACCCTATCGCCGAGTCGAAACCAAAACCGTAATTTCTGCCGACAAAAAGGCGATCGCAGACGCTTGGAAACAAGGAATGCCTGTAGATGGCACTAGGGTTTTCCGCAAGCGCAAAGTTGTCTACAGCTTGCTTCCAGGTAACAATTTGCACTCTCTTCAAGCCAACCAGACGCTTGAGAGTCGTTCTTCGGATAAAACGCAGCCCAAAAAACGGCGTTAGCCATCTTTTTAGGTGTCAGAAATGCCTTGATTTGACACCTGAATTATTAGACATATCCTAATTAGACACATCCGAATTATACCATTTTTGAAAAGTCATGCAACAGTAGCAACAGTAGGTTGATTTCGTGAAATAAACCCAACGACGCAGATTGTAGCAAGACTTTTTAGAAATAGTATTAGGATGCGAAACGCTTGTTTTGTAAGAGCGAAAACTTAATTTCGGTCGGTATCTCTTATAAATCAATCCAGTATTGAGGGTTTTCAACTTGTTCTTCGGTGACGTTGAATAAGTTTGACGCTCTACTTTTCATAACCCCGTTAGCGTCGAGGTTCAAACCTCCCAATTGCTGGCTGTTTTCACCTTCTCCAAAAGCAACGCGAGCAAGTGCATCGCTATCGCTATCAGAGAAATAATCCCGTTGGCTTTTCATAGCCGTACTTGTGCGAACTACTTTCACTTTTTTTCTCCACATTGGGATTTTCCTCCTGATTGTAACACGCTACTTCTTTCTTCTAAACCCCTCCAATTGGAGGGGGTGAATATCACTCAGTAGCAGGAATTTGTGAAGGAACAACCTTGTCAAAATCTGGACTATTACTGTGCGTAAGTCCTAAAAATGTAAAAACTAGGATTCAGGAGCTAATCAATGAGCAGAAGAAAACTTACCCCAGAACATCGCTCCACAGAATGGGTAGCTGGGGAAGGACTAAAAATCCCAGTCTTTGATATGTCCTTGACTGACGGTAGAGTAAAGGGGCGGTACCAAGCTGAATCAGAAGTGCTGCGTAACTCCCTGCTTGAACTGCTTTTTGAACCTGAAGAATTAGCATCCCTAACCATCGTTAAACCCGACCCAAATGATAACAGCTTTGACCCTCTAAAAAACATCGATTTCGGAGATGGCATTGCTAGAAGAGTTGCTTTCAGTTCAGGCAAAAATGTGTACTTTGCAGACAAAGAACTCTCAACCAAACTATTGAGCGTATTCAAAACTCAACCTGACCACGCCTGTCGCTACGGCTCACTGCTAGTTAGCAGTTGTAACCAAGGAGCCAAATTGTTAGATAGCTCCCTTGAAGGCGAAACCTTGCGAGTCAAAATTGTTGATTCTCAAAGCGATGACAAGAGTGAAAAAGCGAAAGCTCATAAGTGGCAAACCGGAGACTGTCACGGCAAAATTTCACCGGCACTAGCCCAACAATTGGGAGGTAATGACAACCGACCTTTTCAATTCAGATTTGCCTGGATGCAGGAATGGGAACAAGAAGACTGCCACACTCCAGAAATTAGCTTTCTTGCCAAAGGAACGCTGTTGCCTGATTCTAATTTAACCTTAGACTTAGGTTATGATATCATCATGGATCGCTCCTCTATCAAAGGAGTTGCTAAAGAGCAATTAGCTGAACTTATCCCCTGTGGCGACTACGAATTCCCCAAAGCTATACTAGGAAATCGAGGCAACGCCAAAGTAACTGAATACGAAAATTCCTGGCAATTTTCGATTTGGTATTCCGAAGCAGCTATTCAGGCTGACATCGCCACACCAACTAAAGCTGAAGCCCAAAAGCTAGCTGACTTGCAAAACAATCGACTGCAACTTGCCAAATACTTAGTGGAACAGCATGACAAAAAAGCTGCTTTTCAATCTAGCCTTCACGAAGACAGCAGCGGATTAGAAGATGAAGCAGATGAAAAAGCCCAGCGCCACGAATCCCGGCTAATTTCAATTTTGAGGAACGACAAACTCGGTCAACTCCTCGACTTTCCCAAAGTCGTCGATTTCATGCAAGAACAACTGGCTAAAAAGTGGAAAGACTTAGCAATTAAGGGAGCAATTCATCACGGTTCAGCAATGGCTCAACCTTGTGAAAACCTCAAACCCGGTACAATTGTTGCCCCCCACTTGCGGCACGGCACAGAAGTTATCGTTACCCGATACCCAATTGTCAGTAAAGATAACATCCGCCGCTACACAGTAGACAACAAAAGCCATCCTGAATTAACGCATTACAAAGGGTGCGTTTTTATTCGCTCTGACCAAGCCATGCAGCATCATCAATGCGATTTTGATGGCGACCAATTAGTGATTACGCCTGCTTCCCGAATGCCGAATATCGCCTCTGAAACCAGGCACGCTAATCAAGAGAATGAGTACGATGCTGTTGAGAAGCGAGAGAAAGTTGACTACAATAAAGCTACCGATAGTGATGGCGATCGCAAGTATACCAAATTGCGGCAAATTGCCGTAGCGATCGCCCAAAACAAAATCGGCTGGGTGGCTACCTTAATCGGGAGAGTGCAATCATCAGCAGCAGAACCGGGACAGCCAGAAAGTTTATTCAATCAACAGAAGCGGCAGCTTCTTGGAAAGCTGTTTGATGCCCTGCAAATTGAAGTGGACAGTCCCAAAAGTGCTACTCGCACCGAAGACCACCACCCCACCCTGCTATCCAAGGCTAAGCAGTGGTCAGAACAGCACCCAAGCTACCTATTTGACTACAAAGACGACCCCAGGCTTTACAAAACCGTACCATTACCTATAGGAGACGGCACCGCTATCAATTGCATTGCTAGAGAGGCTGTTAACCCCGAATGGGAACCAACTCGTCTAAAAAGCCGCCACCGCGACGAATTTCGCTATCTTTTTGAGTCTCCTTCCGACTTGGATGAACGAGAAAAATGGGAGAAACATTATGTCAGGTGGGCGCAAGATATTAAGGAACGCTATCGAGAAAGGATGGGTGAAATTCACTTGGAGTGCGGCGGCGATTCTAAGGCAATTAAAGAAGCAGTCAGCAAGTTATACGAGAGCTTAAGAGCCGATGTGACCGAAGCTTTTCCCAACGCTGAAGAAAGGTTTTCTGCTGCTAGTGCAATGTGGCACGTCGAAACCGCAAATCCCAACTTAGAAGTTCCTCGCAAAGCTTGTAAGGAACTTTCTCGCCAACTGCTGATTGAATTCAACCTTGAACCTGAGTACGAGCGACTGCACGAAGCAATGCCAAAAGACACTTACGTTCTGAGCGTCCCTTTCGAGGAATTTGAACGGGACGGCAGCAATAAGACTGTCAGGGATAAGAAGCGACACCCAGTTGGCAAAGACTTAGCTGGACATTGGAAAGAATTGTTAGACAGCAAAGGCATTAAATATGAAGCAACTTTGCATCCGAGCCTGCCAATGGTCAATTTTGCCTTAATAGAACCCAGCGAAAAACTGGTGGGAATTCTTGAGAATAAGTTTTGCGAAAATGCCAACGACATCGACAGTTTAGACTTAACCTACCGTGATGGTCTGGGCCGAACCAAAGATGTCAGTTCACGCATTGTAGCTCCTGCTGATTATACTTGGCTTGATTCCCAAAACCAAACACCTAAAGCAGCATTGGTTCTCAACCTGTTTACGGATGAAATTTGCCAGCAATTGCAAACCTTTCAGTTTGATAGAGCTGAACTGATTGGGCAAAAGTACAATGACTTGAAAGATGTTGACTTTAGCGCTCCAAAATGGAGGCAGAAAACATTGACTTTTGAGGTGGGTTCTGTTAGCGGTAGCGGTTCGAGGCGCGACGGCAGCCCTATTGTCCTCCTTGACGGACAAGAATTAGCCATGTTCTCTGCTAATTCACCTAAATTGCCGATCGGCACTACCTTTGAGGCCACTATTGAACCCTCGCCTAAAGGTAGTGCTCTAATCTTAAACATCAACCCTAGCTCTGTGCGACTAATTGAATCAGTTGAGGAACTTTCAGAAGTCGCGCCAACTCCTTGTCAAGGGCGATCGCAATCCGTATCGCTAACCCCTACCCCAAATAAACCGCCGTCTCAACCCCAAGACATTGCTGCCAGCCCCGCCTACCTCTCACAATTGCTGAAAGATGCGATTTCTGAAGCATATAACCAAACTGGAGAAACTAAAATCCCTGTGGGAAACTGGACAGCTTTTATTAGCAATAATCGCAATAATCTTAGGTGTTTAGTCAGAGATGAAGCGGATAATCCGGTCTTGGCTGCTGACTTGAAAACAGGTCAAATCATTAAAAAGCTTTCTGAAAACAGCAGCGCTCACTTTCTCAAATACCTCTTAAAAGTCGAGGCTGAATTAGCAGCCACATCCTCAAACAATAGAGTTGCCGACGCACAACTTTAACCTGAATTTGGAAGTTATATTATGTCCGGTACTTTGACCTTCCTTGAGGACATTCGTACAACACACATTGAAGCCTACGCTTTTATGAGTATTTTGACGGACATAATATGACACTTCTTTTGCTCCAGATATCAGAAATACCTACCCCCTCCAATCGGAGGGGGTAGTTTTCAGTCCCTAAAACCGCTCTTCCGAGTGAAGTCACTAGACACACTACTCGAATTTCATGGGAAATATCCACTCACCCCGTCACAAAAATTATGGCTACAAAAACAGCATCCCGAAGCCGAAGCCAGGGAAACTACATCACCCCTAACACAGCCGAGGGCAAGAAAATCCTCAACTACCTAAGAAATCGCTGCGAGAAAGCTTTAGATTACTGCCAGGAAAACGGACTCACCAGCGTAGAAGATTTTGCCGATGCAATTGAAGAACTAACGGAAGCTGATGGCAAACCTGGCATTAGCGTGGAGGTCAAGCACAACGGACTCGTCCTCAGTTTGAGCGATCGACCCGAGTACGGCTCTACCACAGGAAAGTACATGATGGAACACTTGGGGGAACCGGACGACAACCGATTTACTAAAACAGGAATTGAGGCATTACTCGACTCCACTAGAACTAAAAACAGGTCTAAAAAAGACGATTTACTAGATGAATTGGATGATGAACCCTCCCCAAAGCCCAAAGCTCAAGCTGCCAGCAAGTCAAAAAAAGACGATTTACTAGATGAGTTAGAGGATGATGAACCCTCCTCTAAGTCTAAACATAAAGCTGCAAACCAGTCAAAAAAAGACGATTTGTTAGATGAGTTAGAGGATGAGCAACCCTCACGACGTGCGAAATCTAAATCCCATACTAAATCTAAAAAAGATGAAATAGAATTTGAGGATGATGACGAACCATCACCTAAGTCTCAAACCAAAAACCGACCTCGGATCGATGACTTACAGAAGTTGGAACCGGAAGAAAGACCGCTTAAATCTAAAGCCTTAAACCGCTCTCTAAGCAATGAACTAAGTGAGCTAGATGAATTGGAAATCGAAGCACCTCAACCTCAAGCTAAATCACCAACAAAAAGCCACATTCAAAACTCGGATCGAAAAGATTTAGAAGAGACAGAAATATCATCCAAATCCCAAACCAAAAGAAAACTTCAGACAGATGAAGCGGTAGAAGCTGCGGAATCTTTAGCAGCCACACCTTCAAAAAGCAGAACTAGCCCACAGCGACCTCAAGGCAAAAATTCCAACGACCAGAACATCGATAGTATCCTCGATGCTGCTGTACAAGTTAGTGGTAGAACAGCCATTTCTGGAAATGAGGTAGAAGGTACAACTGTCAGCGGCCTGAGCGGTCAAGTTGCGGTTCTCGCTACTCTGATGGGGAAAAAAGCAGCTTCTCAAATTATAGAAGCTGCTCTTGGGGCTGGAAAAGAGCGCCAAGTTGCCGATATTGTCAAAAGGCTCAAAGCTCAAAGCCAGCGAGCTGACTCGCTCTCGCAGCGGGTTACCAACTTGGCTGAAGCGGATTCAATTGCAGATGCAACCGTTGAATCCGAAGCTTTACCAGTAGCTGAACCGGAGCCAGAACCGGAACAAAACATCTTAGCTGAACCGGATGCCGAATTTGGGTCAACACCCGGTATGCTCTTAGCTAAAGCTGTTAGCAAAGTCCACGGAAAAGTTGATAAAATTTCCGGCAGTATGAGAGACAACAGTTCTGAAAAAACGGTTGCTATTAAGATTGACACAGAGGCGAGTTTTGAAGAACAACTCGTACAAATAAATGAAGCACTCAACCGACTTGAAAAGCGACTCAATACTCTAGAAGAGCGAATAGAAGCTTTAGAGAACAAACTTTCTATTCAAAGCGAGACAGGCGTTCAAGCTGCGGAGGCAAAAGTAAACCCCCCCGACATCTCGACTCCATCCCTCAGCGACCAACTCGTACAAAACGAGACAGAAATAGGTGAAAAACTTTCATTAGAATCAACAATCCCAGCTAGCAGCAGCGCTACCGCTACTGCTAAAAAAATCACTGTGATACCCCAAAATCTTACTCAGGACTCCCAACTTGCAGCAACCCTAGCGAAAATTTACAGCCTAGCTGAAGAAGAAGCCAATGCGGAAGGCTTTGCATTAAAAGATGGGGTTGATTTAGGAGAAGCCAAACTTTCCGTAACGAATCTTGACTCCTCTAATGTTGTTAGCTTAAAAACTAAGGAAGGTGAGGAACTGTTCTCAGCATTACAGGGGAAAACTGGAGAATGGAAAGTGATCAACGACTTCCTGAAACCTGAAGAAAAAGAAGAGCTCGACCGCTTAAAGATTTTTCAACAAGCTCTCAACCAAGAACGTTTAGCTGAAATGGTACAAAGAACCGGTCAGGAAGAGGTGAGCTTTATTGATTCCCAAGGCTCGCGCCTCGACTTTGAAGTCGAATTCAGTGATAAATCCAAGTCGAAGGGTACTGTCAAAGGCTTTAACTCTCACAGCGAGATAGTTTTTGAGGCCAGTCTCCAAAAAGGTAATGTTGAGGTACTTCTGTGCGACATTCCACCAGAAGCATTAGAAAATCTCCTCTCCCAACAGCAACTTGAGCAAAATCAGAACTCCCACAAGCAGGAAGCTAGAAAAACTGATGCTCAGATGGAGATTTAAAATAACTTATTTCACTTGCACCCTCCAATTGGAGGGGGTTATTGTCACTGTACAAAATCACCGTTTTTGGTGATTTTGCAGGCATTAGATGCTGTTTTAATGGGCATTAAGGCAATAAAAAAATGGAGAAGCTAAGATGACTACTTACCTAGAACCTACAAAAAGCTCAAGAAAGCAGCACTTGTTCAGTCGCTGGCTTTCTCAACAAAAAATTAAGTTAGGCGACCTTCCATTCCTCGGCATTTGCCTAGCCTCACTCATCTATTTCACCATCCGCGACCCACTCTTAATTGTAACTTTAGGCTGTTCCAGCATTGTCTTTTTGAGCTTGTGGCACGTTGCCAAAGCAATTCCTATTGTAGAGCGATATATCGGCTGCGAAATCCGATTTTGGCACATTACCACTGCCATCATTACCTCTACTGCACTATGCTCCGTACTCGATTCCCCAGCTAACGCCGTCTTCCTCTCCGGCTTAGAAGAATTTATGAAAGAGCTCGCAGAAGGAGCCTCTTCGGCGGGAGGCGAAGCCATTGATCCCGAAGTCATCGAACTGATTTTCAACTTAATTCGCGGAGCATTTCTTTTATTAGTAGCAGCCGCGTCTCTTTTTGCTTACAACCAAGCGCAACAAGGTAATGACTGGAGACCAATTGTCACCCAAGTTGCCTTAGCTTTTGCCATTGTAATTGCCATTGACGTAATAACTTTCCTATTCATTGGCAATGGTGGCGGTGGAGGTGGAGCTTAATTGTACTAAGGGAAGGGGAAGGGGAAGGAAGGATAAATTTTCTACTTTTGAGTAGAACATTCTTATCTCGTTTATCAAATCCTAAATAATCAAATAGCGGATGGTGAACGACGTTATTTTAGGCAATTTATTCCACCCTTACCCTTCTTTTTTATGACGATATAAATACTGAATACTGGCGGTCAACAGCTAATAATATTCTCGTCGGTTTTTCCTTCCCTTTCCTACCTTAAATCCGAAAATAGCACAAAATAGTAGCAATAAAAGCTATTAACAACCAGGTTTTTCCTTTTCCCTCCCCTTCCCCCAGGGCTGTTTCATTCTCCTATCCAATTTCCGATTTGCGTCTTTTCAAAGCCTCTGCCAGCAAAGGGAACAGGAGTTTTTAATAGTTTTGATATTCTGCTTGAGAAATATCGGCTGAAGACTTTACGGCATAAGGCTTTTAAAAGTTAAATACTTGATAATGAAACAGCCCTGCTACCCTTCCCATTCCCCTTATTACCATGCTCAAAGACCCAGATAAAGACTTCATTTCAGTAAACAAGATTCTTGGGAAACAAGCCAGTATCGGCATCATTCCCGCCGAACAATTCATCCCCTGGATGATAATTGCCATTATTTCCTACATCCTCACCAACGGCTTTTTCAGCCTCGGAATGCCTTCGTTTTTCGGCGCGACATTTTGGCTGATTGTTAGCTGGTGGTTGCTCACAGGCGACAAACCCCACCTCTTCCTAGATAGATTCAGACCCCCGCCGGGCAGCGAATGGTATAACGGCAATCTATTATATTTACCCCCCATTCCTGAAAACAGACCTCTAGCCTTTCGCCAACGCTATAAAGATTCGCAAGTTCGCATCAAGCTCAAACCAAAACTTGCTCCCAAACAACAATCCGGCAACAGCAAGCTTATGCCATTTCAAAACTACCAAAACCTCCTCTGTCTAGTCACCATCAAAAAAGATGGTAGAGAAGTTTCGGCTTATTTACTCTCAGAAGGCAGCCAGTACCAACTTGTATTCGGATTCGAGACAACAGGTTTTCACAACCTTTTGCACCGAAACGAAGTCAGTAACGCAGCTACCGCCTTAGAAGAGGGACTCAAAGACATTCCCCCAGGCGAAAAAATGACCTTCCATACAGGCTGCTACAGCAGCGATAGCGCGCGACAGCAACAACTTACCCAACAGGCTGACAACTGCCACCTTAAACCCATTGGTGACAAGTTAAGGCTGTAAGTCTTTTGTCAAGAGGTTTTCAGAGAATTGTTGAAAAAGAACTGGTCAGACC
>NZ_JAUBWA010000060.1:0-43055 GCF_036702825.1 Microcoleus sp. A003_D6
CCAAAGTAGCCAATTAGCTAAACCTCAGACGAGTCAAACCATCCGTGTATCCGTGTCAAAATCCGTGTAGTGCTGTGCTTTCCAGAGAAAAAATTTTTCTGTCTGGGTGAATTTTTTGGGTGCTATGCCAAAATAAGGAAAAAAGCATCTCAACAATTGGACAGAAAAAATGAGCGAAAAGATTCAGGCTCCACATGAAGACCTAACTTATCGGATCATAGGTGCAGGTATGGCCGTTCACAGACAGCTTGGGCCGGGTTACAAAGAAGCCATTTATCAGGAAAAACTCGAACAACAACTGACAAAAGAGGGGATCGGTTTTGAGCCACAAAAAAACCTTCCCGTTTACTACAACGAGCAGTTACTTGGTCTGTACATTCCAGATTTTATTATTGAAAACAAAGTTATTCTGGAAATCAAAGCCTTCGCTACACTTCATAAAAAGTATTTGGGACAAGTCATTACTTACCTGAATCACACGGCTTTACCAATTGGTTTATTAATGAATTTTGGTGACCGAAGACTGCTATCGCGACGTGTATTTCCCTCACCTCAAGCTACTGAGTTTCGCGACAACCATCAGTGGATATTTGTCCCGGACTGGCTGCAAGCTCAAAAACGAAGTCAAGAAGAGACTCCGTTTTAGAGCAAGATTGCGCTAATCAGTGGCAAATAGTAAGATGATTCAATTCATCCGTGTATCCGTGTCAAAATCAGTGTAGTGCTCCGTCTCAAAATCACTGTCCTGCTTACACTAATTTACCCTCGCAAATCCCCCAAAGCCTTCAAGGCAAATTGCGGCAAAGCTAACATCCGTCGCCAGCGCCAAGGTTCTTGATAAAGCCGATACAGCCATTCTAAATGATTGTCGCAAAACCAAGCCGGTGCGCGAGTTTTTGTTCCCGCCCAAATATCAAAACTGCCGCCAACTCCCACCCAAATCGAATCAGGACAAAGGTGTCGGTGTTCGGCAATCCAAAATTCTTGGCGCGGCACTCCCAAGCCTACAAAAATCAGTTTTGGCTGCATTTTTTTGAGGCTTTCACGGAAGTCTTTCTCTTCATCTGCGGAAAGATAACCGTGTTGAGAAGCAATTGACAATCCCTTAACTTTTTGCTGCCAAGTTTCTGCCGCCGCAGCCGCCACTCCGGGGGAACCTCCAAAGAAAAAGAGTGGTTCCGAATCAGGCAATTTTCCGGCTTCTTGCAGCAGCGATTCTGCTAATTCAATCCCCGGATAGCGCTGCGCCGGTTTGCCGCGCATTCGCAAGTACAGCACCACTCCCGAACCGTCGGGAATCACCAGTTCCGCTTTGCGGATTACATCTGCTAAAGCCGGATTTTGCTCGGCTTGCATCGCCATTTCAGCATTCAGCGTCACGACGTGACTTCCCAACCCTTGATGCAGGCGCTGCATCAGCCAACCTGCATAATCATCTAATATGTGAACTGGTAGTCCCAGCACGGAAAATTGCGGGCGATCCATATTTTTTTATTTGAGGTTCCTACACACCTAGTTCTTTAAATTAGCTTATAAGCTGTTGTGCATTTAAATTGTATATTTCGAGTCCCGATCGAACAATCGTCAAATCCTCTCCCCCTCTCCCCTTCTCCCCCTCTCCCTCTCTAATACCATAGGCAATCTAGATGCAACACAGCTTATTAGCAGTCAATGCTATGGTTTATCTAACCACCCCAAAATTTAATTAGGGGCAATTATTGCACATCCTCAAGAACAGGCAAGATGCCTGTTCCACAAAAAATTAACTTTCTGGTGGAGTGGAGATTTAAAAAGTGAACAGTTAACAATTGTCCATTGTCAATTGTTCAGTGTTCACTGCCAACTATTTAAATTCCCATCCTAAAAATCTCACGGTCAACTGTCAACTGATAAACTATCCACACTTTTTAACCGAGCCGTCGGCGTACCATTGCATCGGTACTAACTCAATTTTACCGTTAATTTTAACTTTAGAGTAGACAATTTTCACGAAAGGAACACTTTTGTTATTATTGTTACAACAATAAGACATCGCGATGACCTCCTTATGTTTCTAGAAATTGACAAAATGCTCTAATTTCTGATATATTTAAAAATCTATTCACCGCAAGTCAGCTCGCATCAGGAAAAAAAAGGAAAACGAAATGGCGATCGCAACAACCCAGCGGCAAACCAGGTTAGATTGTTACTACCAGCAAATCAAAACCGTCATCCTCAAGCGCCAGAACCCAATTACCGGTTTGCTGCCGGCGAGTACCGCCGTTAACGCTCACGGCGACTACACCGATGCCTGGGTGCGCGATAACGTGTACAGCATTCTCGCAGTTTGGGGTTTGGGTTTAGCTTACCGCAAAATTGACGGCGATCGCGGCAGAACATTTGAACTCGAACACAGCACAGTCAAACTGATGCGCGGCTTGCTGTTTGCGATGATGCAGCAAGCACCAAAAGTCGAAGATTTTAAAAATACTCAGTCGCCCCTAGATGCCCTGCACGCTAAATACAATACCCAGACTGGAAGTATTGTTGTCGGCGATGACAAGTGGGGACATTTACAGTTAGACGCTACATCTATATTTTTGTTAATTCTTGCTCAAATGACGGCTTCGGGATTGCATATAATTTTTACAATTGATGAAGTCAATTTCGTGCAAAACTTAGTCTACTACATTGGTAGAACCTATCGCACTCCCGATTACGGAATTTGGGAAAGAGGCCATAAAATTAACCGCGGCAATGCAGAATTAAATGCCAGTTCCGTCGGCATGGCTAAAGCAGCGCTGGAAGCAATAAATGGGTTGGATTTGTTCGGAGTTAACGGTTCTCAAGCCTCTGTCATTCACGTTTTGCCGGATGAAATTGCCAGAAGC
The DNA here is from genome assembly GCF_036702825.1 of Microcoleus sp. A003_D6. NCBI lineage: Bacteria > Bacillati > Cyanobacteriota > Cyanophyceae > Oscillatoriales > Microcoleaceae > Microcoleus > Microcoleus sp. A003_D6. The sequence goes on from NZ_JAUBWA010000060.1 coordinate 2,871, forward strand.
CGCGTAACTTTGGAATCGCTTTTGCCTCGCGAATCTAGTTCAAAAGAAGTAGACGCCGCTTTATTAAGCGCGATCGGTTTTCCGGCTTTTGCTGTTGAAGACAAAGAATTAGTTGAACGCACGAGAAATAAAATTATTGACAAATTGCAGGGAAAATACGGCTGCAAGCGGTTTCTGCGGGACGGGCATCAAACAGTTCTAGAAAATGCCGATCGCCTGCACTACGAACCCACAGAATTAAAGCAGTTCGAGCACATTGAATGCGAGTGGCCGCTATTTTTCACTTATTTATTCTTGGACGGCATATTTCAGGGAAATCCAGCCCAAGTGCAGGAGTACCAGCAGCGTTTGGAATCTCTAGCAGTCGATCGCTCTGGTTTGCCGCTGCTACCCGAATTGTACTACGTCCCCGCCGAAAACATAGAAGCAGAAAAGCTAAATCCCCGCAGCCAGCAGCGCTTACCCAATGAAAATATTCCCCTAGTTTGGGCGCAAAGTTTGTATTTTCTCGGTCAATTGTTGAACGAAGGATTAATAGCAGTTGGCGATATCGACCCGCTGGGACGCCACCTGTCAGTCGGCCGGCACAAAGAAGCAAGCGTGCAAATTGCACTGTTAGCTGAAGACGAAGATTTGCAAGCAGAATTAGCCGCTAACGGAATTGCCACACAAACACCAAAACAAGTAGAACCAATCCAAGTCCGCCAGACAAAAGAACTGTCGGCTGTTTACACGCAAATTGGACGCAACGACCAATTAGGCTTAACAGGCCGCCCCGTGCGGCGGCTGCGGAGTTTAACAACTTCTCGGGTGTTTAAAATTCGCGGAGAGGCGATCGTATTTCTGCCATCTTTTTTGGACAGACAAGAGTTTTACCTAACTCTAGATTACCATTTTCTCGTATCTAAAATCAAAAGCGAATTAGCTCACATTCAACGCCACTGGTATCAATTGGGACGCCCTACCGTCACCCTGATGCTGACTCACACAATGCTGGAAACTGGGCGGGAAGCGCTGCTGGAATTGATGAAGGAACTCCGCGACGGACACTGCAATCATACGCCAATCAAACTCGGAAATCTCAATCAGCTAATGCTGACTGCTGGGATAGAAAAAATTGATTTTCTGCACGAATTTGAATTCACCGAATCTCCGGTAACAGGTGCAGTGGAAGTGCGCAACTACCTGACTTATAACCCTGAGAAAACTAGGTCTTTGGGTCACAGCCAAGAATTCAGACTAGAGTGTGAAACTAATACTCAATTCTTGCTTGAAAGCCTGCGAGGTTCCGAAAACTTGTACGAACAAATTGAGTTGCTGCACACGCTAATTCGCCTCCAAGGAATGAATTTTGATACTGGATTTGGAGGTTGGGGAGAAACAGTTAAAGTAGCGGATTTACTCAACGAAGTTTATACTAAAGCTGGAGAAAGTTCGCAATCCAAAATCCAGTGGGCTGTGATCCGCCACGCCGCCGGTTTGCTGGATAAAGTTGATATTAGCTTGTCGGATGCTGTTACCGATATTTTGGTGCGACAAAAGCAGATTGCTGTGGGAAAAGCTTACAGCGAAGATTCAGTAATTTCGCGCCCCGGTTCCTACACCGAAGTGATGGACAAAATCCGCCAATTCTGCGGAGAGGATATTCGCGATCGAGTCCTCACCCAAGAAATTCTGATCTACCTCGGCCTGCTAATTAAAGCCGAACCCCAGTTATTTAAAGGGTTGCTGACGCTGAGAGTTAGCTACTTTATTCTGCTGTTAACTAGCGAATTGGCCCGCGAATTGGGGGTGACGCAAAATGAAGCTTACGAACAATTAATGCAGCTAAGTCCCTTTGAAATCAAAAATCGCCTGCATCAAGTTTTGACAGAATACGAGGAAATGAACCAAATCCTCAAACAGCAAGAATCCCTGCGCGTCAAACAATCGGAAACAGAGATAGAATGGGTAGTCGGGCCAGTTTTTGAAGAACCGCAAATGCCTGCGGGAGGATGGCGGCGGAAGCGGCAAATGGAAGGCGCAGTCAACCGCGTACCGAAGGATTTTTATCCGAATGTCTGGGGACTGCTGCGGCACTGCAAAGGCTTGATTATTGGTGACAAATTAGAGCGGCGAAATCGGTTGGACAGCGATATTATTTTATCAGAAATGACGCCTGGGGAAAAGAATTTCGCGCTGCAAATCGAGCATTTGCTGAATAAAATTGGGGCGCCGGAATACCGACAAGTGAATATTGAGGCGCTGATGGAGTTATCTGCGATCGCCCAGCGCAACCCTGAATTGCAAGTAGAAGAATACATCGTTTTAGATGTATTAATCGGTCACGCAGTGCGGCTTAATTGGCAAGGAAAACACCCGGAAAGAGCGGATAAGTACGACGAAGATAAAGCGGCGGCTTGGCAAGCTTTTTACAATACTTCGCCCTACGTTTGCGCGAGTCACGTACTCGATGCTTTCCGGTTTTTGACGAAGTTTGGATAGATTGAGTGCGGGTGGTTAGTAAAAGTCTTGATTAACTTATTTGTAGTAAGGACTTCAGTCCTTTCTTTGCCAACTCATCACTAAGAACTAAAGTCTTTACTACAAACCTATTCCACTTTTCCAACAAGTCTAGTCAATTCAATATAGAAAAAATTATGATGAAAGTTGCTACAATAGCATATAACAAGGTTGCGATTCAGTTGTCGAGCGAAGAAGTAGAATTTTTCCGGAAACTTGTTCAGGAAGTGCAACAGGTAATACCAAATAGTTTTACAACAAGAGTGAATACCTCTCCCAGACAAGCTAGAGGTTTTTTTGAATCTATTCTTCAAGATATTAAACAGTCCGGTGAAAGCTTGATGAATATTAGCTTTTTGTTTCAGGAAATGTGTCTATTGCAGAACTTACTGAATGAAGCTTGTAACGCGATAGTCATCAATGATTTTGAAATAAAATTAGGGAAGTCTAAAGAAGAAGCAAAAGAACTTTTAGAGTGGGTGTGTAATGTGACAAAAGAGATGGAAGCTCTTCAGGAAGCCAGAAGAGCTTCATATATGCCCTCTCCTTCAAATCTACCGAAACTAAAGGAGGCGAATAAATGTTGTCTTGAGGCTGACGGATACCTGATTACTTTTTATATAAGAAAACTTCTGTCTACTCAAAAGGTTGTTAATCTATTTATCGTCTTAAGCATTGATACGACTCAGCTTGTTGAATTTTCCATTAGTTCTGTGCCAAAACCAATTGAGGTTGAAGATTTATGCGATCTTATCAAAACCTTTGAACAATACATTGAGCTTTCTGACCAAGACTTGGCAGCTTTAGAAAGCCCTTTTCAAATTTTGAATAGTAGCATTTTTCAATTGCATACTTTAGAAACAGATATTACCTCAGACAATGAAAAGTATGCTATTGTGAATTTTATGCTACCTTTAGCTAATTCTAGACATAGCGTTGTGAAGCCTTTTATAGGTGTTCGAGGAGCCGTTACTTTCAGAAATATTTGTAGCTTTACCTCATCAATGCGAAAGATATTAACTGAGTAATGCTCAAAAATTAGAGAGTGATATGGCTATTTTGATTTACAGATTCGTAGTAGCGCCCAAACGCTACTACCAATCGCAAACTACAAAACTCCTTTAGAACTCGGAATCCGACTGGCGCGCCGCGGGTCGATTTCTACCGCCATTCGCAGAGCTCGCGCAAAGGCCTTAAATGCCGCTTCTACAATGTGATGAGAATTTCCCCCCTGCAACTGTCTAACGTGCAGCGTCATCTGAGTGTGGTTCACTACCGCCGAAAAAAACTCTCTCACTAATTCGGTATCGTAAGTGCCGATTCGCTGGTTGGGAATCTGCAAATTGTAGCTTAAGTGAGGCCGTCCCGAAAAGTCTAGCACTACTTCTATTAAAGCTTCATCCAAAGGTGCGATGAAATGTCCGAAACGAGAAATGCCCGATCGATCTCCAACAGCTTTTGCCAACGCTTGACCTAACGTAATTCCCACATCTTCGTTCGTGTGGTGGTCGTCAATCTCCAAATCCCCGATCGCCTGCACGTCCAAATCGATCAATCCGTGAGAAGCAATCTGGTGCAACATATGGTCTAAAAACGGAATCCCCGTAGACGCCTTGCAAGTTCCCACACCGTCGAGATTGAGGCTGGCGGTGACATCCGTTTCCAGTGTCGTGCGTTTCACCAAGGCGGCCCTAGCTGGTTGAACTGAATTTGTAGGAGGAAGAGAAGGGCGATCGATTATCTCCATAATTCGCAATTGGTCATTCATTAGAATTAATTAGTAATTTTGGATTAACACTTTTGTAGCGGACAACGGACAGTTATTGACAGTTGACTGTTTGCAAATCTTGCTGTCAAATGTTAACTGTCTAAAAACTTCGCTTTCAACTGTCAACTGCCAACTGCCAACTGTCAACTGCCAACTGTCAACTGCCAACTGCCAACTGCCAACTGTCACATTCCCATGATTTCGTAACCGGCATCGACATACAAAACTTGACCCGTAATCCCGCTAGCGAGATTGCTGCACAGAAAAGCCGCAGCATTTCCCACTTCCTGCTGAGTCACCGTCCGCCGCAGCGGCGCCACTTCCTCAACGTGGTGGATCATGTCCAGAATACCGCCAACTGCTGACGAAGCCAAAGTTCTGATCGGGCCAGAAGAGATCGCATTTACCCGAATATTTAACGGGCCGAGTTCAGCAGCCAGATAGCGAACATTCATTTCCAAAGCCGCCTTAGCAATGCCCATCACATTATAATTAGGAACTACCCTGACTCCGCCCAAATAAGTCAAGGTCACAATACTGCCACCTTCAGCCATTAGCGGTTTAGCAGCAGCACAAAGCCGCACCAGCGAGTAAGCGCTAATATCCAAAGCGTTGGAAAAACCTTGGCGCGAGGTGTTGGTGAAATCTCCCGAAAGTTCGTCCTTACCGGCAAAAGCCAGACAGTGAACCAGAATATCTAACTTGCCCCACTTGTCGGCGATCGTTTGAAAAGTAGACTCAATTTCGCTCTCGTCTTGGACATTGCAGGGCAAATACAGACTGGGATTGAGCGGTTCCACCAGTTCAGCGACTTTACGCTCGTGCTTGCCTTTCTCGTCCTTCAAATAAGTTATGCCGAGATTGGCCCCAGCTTTGTGGATCTGCTGAGCGATGCCCCAGGCGATCGAGCGATTGTTGGCAATGCCCGTAACAAGAGCATTTTTTCCGGTCAAATCTATCATCAGAAAAATGGGTAGAAACCCCGTCCTTCTAGGACGGCTTTATATTGTCTTTTTTTTGATTACTACCGCCTTGGGACTGGTTGGCTCGGTGTGCTTTTGTGTTGCACTTTCAACGGGACAATTACCGCCTCAAACTTCCCAACCCTGTACGCATAGTATTTTGCACGGGTTGTGCCTCCCATTTCTGGGGTAACGTTAGCTTCGACAATGTTTCGAGAGCTTGTTAGACCTGCAACACTGTTCCAGTGACCTTAGAACTGTTTAATTGCAGATGACAGAGCTCTTGACTAGCTACGCATCCACAGGGTGTCGTGACTCTCAAAACGTAGGCAATTAAGCCTTAGTCTGGTCAGTATGGCTTGCCAGATTTCTCTTACAAGCTCCGTGTCTTTAGACCGGGGTTACTGACCTGTAGTTTATCTAAAAGCAACTAGCACCGTTCTCATTGGCTCTATGCGACAACCCCGCCAGTTTAGACACAACTGATTCAGATTTAACTGATTCAGACACAATTGAGACACAAGTGAGACACAATTGAGACACAATTGATATTAATTTTGCTGTGGAGCTATAGGGGGGCGGAGTTGAAAAAGTTAAGAGAAGGGCTAGATTTAATCATACAGTGCGTGCTTACCTTAACATTGAATGGAAGTAACAGAATCCCTGGATACAGGAGGTTGGGAAGTATATTTACTCAATAAGCTTAATAGGCAAGTTACAAACTATTGATTAGTACAAAGGATCTAGTCGTGACGCATGATAGACCGCTAGCAGCCGTGTTCCGCCAAATCAGCGGCGGGGCGTTTCCACCCATTGTGGAAACCTTTGAACGGGGCAAGACAATTTTTTTCCCTGGAGACCCGGCTGAGCGCGTCTACGTTCTCATTAGAGGTGCTGTGAAGCTCTCCAGGGTGTACGAAGCAGGGGAGGAAATTACAGTGGCCCTCCTGCGCGAAAACAGCGTATTTGGGGTGCTGTCTCTAATTACGGGACACCGATCGGACAGGTTTTACCACGCGGTAGCCTTTACCCCGGTGGAATTGATCTCGCTGCCGATCGAACAAGTCGAGAAAGCGCTCAAGGAAGACCCGGAACTGTCGATGGTGATGCTGCGGGGACTGTCGTCTCGGATTTTGCAAACCGAGATGATGATCGAAACGCTGGCCCACCGAGACATGGGTTCGAGACTCGTCAGCTTTTTGCTGATTCTGTGCCGGGATTTTGGCGTGCCCGGTACAGAGGGGATTACGATAGATTTGAAGCTGTCCCACCAGGCGATCGCCGAAGCGATCGGCTCGACACGGGTAACGGTGACTCGTTTGCTGGGGGATCTCAGACAAGAAACCATGATCTCGATCCACAAGAAAAAGATCACAGTTCACAACCCGGTGGCTTTAAGCCAGCAATTCACTTGATGCCGAGAAAGTATAGGATTTTGGATTTTGGATTTTAGATTCAATCCAAAATCCAAAATCCAAAATCTAAAATCGGAATGACTGCTGGATACATCCTGGTATTTGTAATTTTAGTGTTGGGGGGTGTGATCGCCACTGTCAGCGATCGCCTTGGGACGAAAGTCGGCAAGGCAAGGTTGAGTTTGTTCAAACTTCGCCCCCGCGATACTGCTGTTGTTGTGACAGTGATGGCCGGCAGCATCTTGTCAGCAGTGACTCTGGGCATTTTGTTTGCGACTAGCAAGCCGCTGCGAACCGGAGTTTTTAGAATAGACGAGATTCAAAAAAGGCTCAACAACGCCCGCAGAGAAATCAACCAGGCCACTCAAGAAAAAAATCGAGTTGAAACTGAATTAGCTCAAGCCAGAGCCGCTCAAGCGCAAGCTAGAGCCAATTTAGAGCAAATTAATCAATCGCTCCAAGCAGCTAATGCCGAGCAAGCTCGGACGCAAACAAAATTAAACTCGCTGCGGGATCAGCTCAACAGCGTGCAAGCAGCCAAGTCTAAAACTGAACAGCAGTTAAGTCAGGTAGAAGCGGCTAAATCCGAGACAGAAGAACAGCTCAGCAGCGTGCAAGCGGCTAAATCCCGCACCGAAGAACAATTGCAACTGGTTGAAACGGCCCGATCGAGTACAAAAGCTCAGCTCGATCGCACCGAGAACCAATTGAAAACAGTTTCCGATCAAAAAACGACTTTAGGCTCGGAAATCGCCCAACTGCAAGAGGAACGCCAACAGTTAATCCAGCAGCGAGAGCAGGTAAAAACTCAAATTGCCCAGCGAGACGCAGAAATTGCCAAGCGAAACGCAGAAATTGCCAAGCGAGACACAGAAATTGTCGATCGCAACGAACTAATTGCCCAGCGGGACAAGGAAATTGCCCAGCGGGTGCAAAATCTCGCCGATCGCGATCGAATAATTGTCGATCGCGACAAAGTAATTGCCGAGAGGGAAGCACTGTTAGAAACCCTGGCACAGCAACAAACTCAACTCGAACAGCAACAAACTGTCTTGCAGCAGCAAGTGCAAATTTTGGAACGCGATTTTCAAGCAATTCGCGAGGGTACAGTTGCCATCAGGCGCGGTCAAATTTTAGCTGCTGGCGTTGTTCGCATACAAGAACCCGGTACGGCAAGTCGCGCGATCGATCGGCTCTTGCAAGAAGCAAATAAAACCACCGTCGGACTGATGCAGCCGGAAAATAAGAAGGTTAGAGACCAGGTTATTCAAATTACTAAAGCGGAAATCGATCAACTAATCAGTCAGATTAAAGACGGTGAAGACTACGTGGTGCGAATTGTCGCCGGCGCTAATTACCTGCGGGAAGAAAAGCTAATTAAGGTATTTGCAGAAGCAGAAATCAATCGAGTTGTGTTCCGCGCTGGAGATGTGATTGCAGGGGTTGCTGTCGATCCGGTGACTTTAACCGACGAACAGGTGCGGCAGCAGTTGCTGCAATTGATAGAAGCTTGTCAATTTCGCGCTCGCCTGATCGGCGTTGTCGGCGGTAGAGTCCAAGTTGCCGACAGTCAGATTGAAACTTTAGCTGGTTTTATCGATCGATTGCAGCAGTACGAGAAACCGCTGGACGTTCAGGCGATCGCCGCAGATGTCACTTACATTGCCGGCCCGCTTAAAATAGATTTAGTTGCCCTCTCAAACGGAGCCGTTGTTTTCCGCACCGGACAACAACCACCGGGCGGCGGAGATTTGAAAGTTCAGTAATAAGTGCGATCTATCTATCGAATTCTAGCAAAATTTTGTGCTATAAAATTACAATTTTGCTTGACATTTTCGCGCCCTTGACATATCATTAAATAATGGGAATCCGTGCCGCCATATATATAGCAATCGTAGGGTGCGTCGCCACAAAAAATCTGGAAGTACCACCAACAATCTCACAGCGACGCACCGCACCGCTAAGAAGGCAAAGAAAGAAACTAAGAATCGAACCCTGAGATATTGACATCACAGAACAAAGTTTTGCTCAATTCATAGCATTTGTAATAATTATTGTAACAGTATATTGTTGAGTTTGTCGATCGTACAATTTGGCGCGAATGGTGCGTCGCTATGAGATTATAGATTTTTGTGCAGAGATTTTTAGTAGCGACACACCCTACGGAATACGGCTGCCAACTGCCAACTGCCAACCATCAACTGTCAACTGCCAACTGTTAAAATGCAGGAGCTAAGGCGTAATGTCAGAGAATCAAAATGAACCCAGAGAATACGATGCCGTCCTTGGCCGTCAAAATCCTCCTCCCATAGATGCTGCGGTACTCGGAGGCATACCCGGTGTTAAAAGCCGCTTAGTCTCACCCATTGTCGAAGTGAGAATCGCCGCCCTCTCTGAAGCACTGAAATATGGAGAAGCAGGTTTAGATTTGATAATTCAAGCATTGCACGATGAATCGATGCAGGTGAAATTCGCTGCCTATTTACTCCTGAAAGATAGAGATGACTTAAAGACTAAACCTCCGTTTCAAGACTATCTCCCTATATTTGAATTTGATGTCATCACAGTCGATGCCTGTGGAAAAGAAAACAGTCGTAGAAAGTCTTCTGCTCATTACCTCAGAGAAGACTTAGGTAATGGAGTTGTGCTCGAAATGGTTTACATTCCCGGCGGCACGTTTATGATGGGTTCGCCAGAAACAGAGGCAGGTAGCGGGCATCACGAACGTCCGCAGCATCAAGTAACTATACCAACTTTTTATGTAGGAAAATACCCCATCACTCAAGAACAGTGGGAAGCGGTGATGGGACATAACCCATCGAAATTTCGAGGTGCGAAACGACCTGTAGAAAAAGTAAGTTGGGGGGCTGTGCGCTCTTTCTGTCAGAAGTTGTCGGAAAAAACAGGGAAAAACTATAACTTGCCGAGTGAGGCCGAATGGGAATATGCTTGTCGGGCCGGTACGACAACAGCTTTTCACTTCGGGGAAACTATTACTCCAGATTTAGTGAATTATCAGGGCTATTATCCTTACGCTTCGGCGCCGAAAGGAATTGACCGCCGAGAAACTACTCCGGTGGGAAGTTTTCCCCCAAATGGGTTTGGCTTGTACGATATGCACGGCAATGTTTGGGAATTGTGTAAGGATTACTGGCATGATAACTACAATGGCGCACCCTCTTTCGGCAGCGCTTGGGACACAAGCGGTTCTCCTAATCAAGTGCGTCGTGGAGGTTCGTGGGACTACGATGCAGTCGATTGCCGTGCTGCCAACCGCTCCTACACTCTTGCGGGCTACTCGTGGAACAAGAATTTGGGTTTTCGCGTTGCTGCTTTGCTGCGGATTCCGGTTTTCTCCTCTTCCCTGTGAGGACTCTTCTTTGCCCTTTATCCTGTTTCCCTTTTTCCCTTTGCAGTATTTCATCTTTCCCCTTTTGCGCGCGATTTAATTTTTTTTGGGGAAGTCATCTTTGCACCAGATTCAAGATAGTAGGGTGCGTCGCCATCAGCAATTTGCAAATCAAATCGACAATCTCACAGCGACGCACCGCCTGCACAGGGGTGAGAGAAACCGGGTTTTTGCGCGGGGTGAAAGAAACCGGGTTTTTTCGATAAATCAAAACTGGAAGCAAATACTTTGCCAAAAACCCGGTTTCTGATTTTTGCGGGGGGTCAAAGAAACCGGGTTTTTTCGATAAATCAAAACTGGGAAGCAAAGATTGTGACAAAAACCCGGTTTCTGATTTTTGCGCGGGGGTCAAAGAAACCGGGTTTTTTCGATAAATTAAAACTGGGAAGCAAATATTGTGGCAAAAACCCGGTTTCTGATTTATGCGCGAGGCCAAAGAAACCGGGTTTTTTCGATAAATTAAAACGGGAAAGCAAAGATTGTGGCAAAAACTCGCTTTCTGATTTTAGGCATTATATGGCCGCACGGATTCCCATGATGATATAATATGTCAATTCTGCAAAAAAGTCAAGTAAAATAAGTACGATCGCCCGCAAAGATTTTGAGACAGTCAAGAATGCAAGTATCAGATTAGATATAGGTTGGCGATTGAGTTGGCTGGCGCTCAAGCCCAACTACAAACTTATTAACTCAGAACTAATAAATATGATTTTAGGTTTCGATCCGGGTAAAGACAAGTGCGGCATCGCCGTGATGGGTAGAGATAAGAACCTCTGCTACCATCAAGTTGTGCTGTCCGACGAAGCAATATCTACGATTCAATCTTTGTGCAAACAGTTTCCGATTGAGTTATTAGTCATGGGAGACCAAACAACTTCTAAAAGTTGGAAACAAAAACTCAGTCAGAGTTTGTCGCCGGAGATCGAAATTGTTCGGGTTGACGAGAGATTCAGCAGTTTGGAAGCGAAGGATCGTTACTGGGAAATGTACCCTCCGACGGGTCTTTCTCGCTTGATTCCCCAGGGGATGCGGACTCCGCCGCGGCCTGTAGATGATATAGTGGCGATCGTCCTAATTGAAAGATATTTGAACAAACAGTTGACAGTTGACAGTTGACAGTTGACAGCGAGGTTTTCAAGCAAGTTCTAAAAACTTTGGGTTTCGTGCGAAATCCTATTTTTTACTAAATCAGTTAAATCTAGCTAATCTTGTTGAACCATCCAAACCAAAAATCCTAAAATTGTTTCCACAGGAAGCAATGGATAATCGGTGAGGTCGATCGTCACTGTGGTTCCTGAAAGCTTGAGAAAACGCCATTGAGTGCCGCTGCTGATACAACCGTAGATAGTTGCGATCGGGTGTTCTGCTGCTTCATTAAAGCGCTGTACCGCTACCATTTCAGCAATACATTGACCGATCCCTTCGTTCAAATCGGCTTTTTTTGCTTCCACAACTACGATCGCGGGCGCTTCTACTGTAAGCTGTTGGGGCGATCGGCTAATTAAAAAATCGACGTATCCGGTGAGATCGCAACTGGGGTCAACATTGAATTCCAGTCCCGAAAATAAACTGATTTGGCGCTTCATCAAGCGCCGGACTTCTTGCAAAACTGGGTAGACAATGGCTTCCGATCTGGCTTTTTCTGAATTAACTGCGATCGTCCAAGGCAAATCTTCTAATTCGCTACTCAATCTCGGACTGGGATTAATTGATTCTACCTCTGGAAAAAAGCGAGTTCCCTCCACAATAGTTAACTGAAAATCTTTTTTAGCTCTAGTAATTGTGAATTGACTGTAAGGCATAATCTGATATATTTTTTGGTAATACAGACTTTTATTCTTATAATTATGCCTGAATTAGAAAGAACATACAATTTTTTTGAGCTCAGCTAATAAAATACACCCTGAATTAATCCGATCGATTGTTGCATAACAGTTCGTGCTACTTGATGACAGCTTCGGTCAAAATTACCTTACCATTCTGTCGCACTTGCAGGCGTTGGGGGTTAATCGAATAGATAATATTGCCGTTAGTCGCTTCATAAGTTCCGTCGTCACCTGTTGTTACTTGCATGACATTGATTTGGCTGCCATTTATTTTGCTGAGGCCGCGGTAAAAAATATCGCCTTCCTGGGTTTTGCAAATATATATAGAAAAGTTGGCCGTTGCGAAAGATTGCACCATTTCGGCCCTCGGACATCCCTCAACTTGAGCAATTTGCAGCGGCGCTGAAGGCGGCAAACTCGAAAATGCGGGTTGATTTAGTGCTGTTGCTTCTGCTGAGGCGGTCAAAAAGCAGATCGCACTAATCCCAGCCATAACTAGACCTAATCCTTTAATGCCCTTAACTCTATTTTTATAAAACATCTTGTCACTCCTGGTTTTACCTATATAATTACATCTTAAGCGATATTTGCTTGAGCTGCGATTTTTCATAGACTTATTGCCTAAATTTTTGATAAATAGGTCAACCGCAGATGTCAGGCAGATAAACACAGATGAACGCAGATAATTTGAAGATTGTTGTCTAGTTTGGCGATCGGTCTAATGATTGGTCTAAGATTGATGATTGTAGTAAGAGTAGACTTGAATTGCTAAAGTCATTTTAATCAAATTTTAGGACGGGCTAGAAGCCCATCCCACAAGAAAAAATGTGGGATGGGCTTCTAGCCCGTCCTAATTATTTTTGCAATTCAAGTCTAGTTTCTGGGATTGAGATTTTTGAATAAAAAGGGAAGATCCGATACATTCTCCCTCCCATTCCCCTTTTTTTAGATTCAAATCCTTAGTGCGAACCTGGTAATTAATTAACTGCTGCTAACTGTTTGTCTTTGATTTCCACAGGCGCGGTTAATGCCTCTTCCAAATCCGCACAGCCTAGCTTTTCCTCCAAAATTGCCATCACTTCGCGGCCGAAATCATTGGAATTCCGCTGCCAAGCTTCTAAACAAATTTGTCCGAAAAATGAACCCAAAGGCTCGGGATTCCACAGCAATTTGCGCGCTGTCCAAGGCATCAAACTCATGGGATCGTAACCGGGTTGCAGAATCTCCTTTTTAAAGGCGTATTCTTCTAAAATAGTGTGCGGCTGCAACCCGATAAAGAAAATAGCTGGTTCTACTTTATCGACTCCGAAAATCCGCTCTAATTCTCGGTGATAAGCAATAGTTTGCCGGATGGTTTCAAAGGTTTCGTCAATGACGTTAAACGAGTAATTGACGGAAACTAAATCGTTGTAACCGGCTGCTTTTAAATCGCGGCAATTTTCCAAAACTACTCGCAAGTTGTAGCCCATCCGCATTTTCCGAACCAGTTCCTGGGAACCGCTGGTGATGCCGATTTCAAAGTAATTCATCCCCGTTTTTACCATCAAATCGCACAACTCTGGTGTGAGATTATCCGCACGGATGTAAGCGGCCCAGTGTATGTCTGTCATGCCGGCGGCGATGATTTTTTGCAATAATTCGATCGCGTCGTCGATGAATTTGCGTGCTGGGATAAATTGAGCGTCGGTAAACCAGAAATTGCGGATACCTCGATCGTACAATTGCCGGATCTCCGCCACCACCTCATCCGCCGGGTTGATCCGCACTTGCTTCCCTTCAATCACCGTATAAATGCAGTAACAGCAATTGTGAGGACAGCCGCGTTTGGTTTGGACTCCGACGTAGAAGTCCATATCCTGTAGATAATAGGAAAATTCCGGCCAAATCGTTTCGATGTAGTTGTAATCGCAGGCAGTTTTCTCGATGTTGCCTGGCTTTTCGTGAATTAGCCTCGCCCGCGGCACAGTTTCTCCCACCACATAACATCTTTCCTCGGCCAAATCTTCGCCTTTAATCAACTTCTCCAGCAAAGCTTCGCCTTCCCCCACGGAAACCACTGTTCCCGCCGGCAAACTGCGTCCCAACTGCTCGTAAAACACGCTCACAGCACCGCCACCGACCACTGCACGAGCTTCCGGGCGGTATTTCCGGGCCCGCTTCAATCCGCGCTTAACCAGTCCCAAATTGCGCCAGAGTTCGGTATAGTAAGACGCGGCTAAACGCAGTCCTCCAAATGCTCCCCGCATTTTTATTAGGGGATTGTTGGCGTAATAAAATTCAAAGGCATTTTGCAGCGGGTTGCCGCCCCGGCCGCCCACGGGTGCGTAAATTTGAATGTCCCGCCAAGAGAAAACCAGCAGCGTCGGCTTAAACTCGTCTATGCTGGCATCCAAAGCTTTAGCGAAATCTAGGGGCGGCACTGCACCTAAATCGAAAATGCGCTGTTCGACATCGGGAAACAGCTTGTGTACGTGATCCGAAAGATACACAACTCCGATCGGGAAAATCGGATTGCAAGGGAGGCGAACGTACAGGACTCGGTTTTCTCGGCTTTCCATGATTGCTATATCCTAAACTGGAACTTTTTCTACTATGTTAATATTCTTTTAATATAACTTTACAATCCATCTAATTTTCGCAATTTGACATTAAATCTTCTTAAAATTTTTAAAACAGGCTAAAAGCCTAGCATTTTGGTTTAGATCGGCGACAGCAGCAGAAAAAAGTTAATTTTTAAGTAAATACAGCATATTTTGACTTAAAATCCAAGCTGGAAGTCAAAAAGCCGATATTTATCCGGCTAAATTGAAATTTTCGCGCGATCGGTCTCTAATGTGTTAGGGAGTTGGTAGTCGGCTTTACAGTAGGCTGGGATCGCCTAGTGTTAGCCTGAGAAGATAACTAAAACTTTTAGGCAAGGCTCCCTCAGCAGTTATGGCTCAAATTCTTGACCCCCTACCCTCAGACACCGACAGCAAGATTCTGTGCTGCTACGTCAACGCCACCAGCCAGATTCAGATTGCTCGCATCTCCAACATTCCTAACTGGTATTTTGAACGAGTGGTGTTTCCCGGACAGCGCTTAGTGTTTGAAGCGATGCCGGCCTCCGCATTGGAAATTCACACCGGGATGATGGCTAGTGCAATTTTGTCGGATACCATTCCTTGCGATCGCTTGCAGATTAACGAAGGCCCCTATTCAAACGTCAATCCTAGCAGATCCCGAGGGGAAGTTCAGGGCGATCGAACAGCAACGGCCGGTCGCCCCAAATCCCGAGAAATATCAGAACCTTTGACTGTACCGGCACTAACGGCCGTCGATTAATCGAAGTTGTGAGTTTTGAGTTATAAATTGTCAGTAAATTGATAACTCCGCGCTCAAAATTCCAACTTCAGCAAAGCGTTAAAAACTCAACAGTTAAGAATCAAAGTTTCTGAAATAAATTTTAGATCGAAACTCCCGACTGCAAAGATTGTCCGGTTTTTCCTATTTCCCTGAGTTTTGTTGGCGGGTTCGACAACTGTGCAAAAATATCCTTAAACAGCTTCTCGAATTTCAGCCATGTCAGCACAACCGATCGCACTTACCAGAAAGAATTGGTTTAAAGCCGGAACCCCGATCGGGAGAAATTAAAAGAAGACGATTCATGACTCCAATCCTCTTCCTTCTTTTGTCAAGTGCTGTCAACTGTCAACTGTCAACTGTCAACTGAATGAACCCATCTTCGGCCCCAGTATTTGAGCCGGCGGTATTCCGGCTTTCTCCCCTGATTAGAATCACGCTGTTGAGCTTGTACGCAGCCCTGACAGTTCCGTTACCGTTTTTGTCGGCAGCAACCAAAGCACCGGTTCCCCCCGCCGCACTCTGGGCGGCAATTGTTGTCGGCGCTGTGGGCCTGTACGGCGTGCTAGGTGAAAGGGTAATTTTGAGCGAGGAAGGGATTCAAGTCACATATCCCAACTGGTTTCCGCGTTTGTTTCGCAAGGGTTGGTCGCTACCTTGGACTGAGGTAAAAGCTCTCAAACCTCGATCGACCGGTCAAGGAGGTTTAGTTTACTATTTTTTGAGTCATTCGGGTGAAGGTTATTTGTTGCCAATGCGGGTGGCTGGATTTGCTAAATTAGTCAGTTTGGTGGAAGCAAAAACAGGTATTGATACTAGAGATGTTCGCCCTTTGTCGCAGCCTTGGATGTATCTTATTTTGCTCTTCTGTACGCTGCTTCTGCTGTTGGTGGATGCGTGGACGATTGTAAATGCGATCGGGCTCAAAGGCAATCTGTAATATTATCTCCGGTACAACTCACATCTTGCACCATTCTCCCTTAACAGGCTTTCCGGCTTGTGAAGCGAGAAAATTCACTCTTCGCTTCACAGACCGGAAAGCCAGTTCGTAAAAAGCTTATTGAGAATGGTGCAACATCTCCGGTACAATAGACCTCTTGCAAAAATAACTAGGACGGGCTCTCCGGCCCATCCCACAAAATTTTTTTTCTTGTGGAATGGGCCGGAGAGCCCGTTCCAAAATTTGATTAAAAGGACTTTTGCAAGAGGTCTAATAACCGTTATAGAGTTGGTAGTGAAGACTTCAGTCCTCATAAAACTTGCTCGGATTATTGACTTTTATTAGAAATCAATGACTGTTTTTCGGATTTTGTAACATCGATTTCTATTGTTTTTGATTCAGCCTCGACTTATTTTTACGTTGCGTCCAAGACTGAAAAGCTAGTTGCGTGCCAGAACTAAAAAAATATTTTTTGTTTGTGGTGAACATTATTGTTGAATTTTGTTTGTATCGAACTTTTTGGGAGGCAATTTTGCTAAAAATATTAAGTTTTTATAAAAAAACATACTGCTAAAAGTAATTGGGCTAAAATAAACAGCATTGATTTTAGGGTATTAGACTTCCCAAACACAAAATTTCCAGCAAAAACTAATTTTATATTAGAATTAGTTGGCTTTTATCATGTATCTTTTACATTCAATTCAAGATGTAATTGGAATGTAAATAGTTATTGGCGCATTTAATCTCATTGTTGAATAGCTAGACTAAAAGCTGAGAAATTTAGCGTGAAGATATAGCAATTACCAGCAAGTATAAGCGTTAAAGCTTAGCTAGGAATTCCTCTTAAAGACTTTTAGTGAGAACATAGAGAATGAGTACCAAAAAGTCATTGTTTATACCTCGGCGTCAAGTAATTCGCGGGATTTTATCTACTACAGCGTTTGCAGTCACATCGCGCCTTTGGACTGGATGTACTCCTGCTAAAGAGGTTCAAGCAAACTCGGCTGGCAAAGATAAGCCAATTGTGATGGGATTTATTTATGTTGGCCCCAAAGATGACTACGGCTACAATCAAGCCCAAGCCGAAGGGAACGCTGGGGTTTCAAAATTAGCCTGGGTAAAAACCGTAGAGGAAGCAAATGTTCCTGAAACTACGGCGGTACAAGAAACCATGAGGAACATGATCGAACAGGATGGGGCAACGGTGCTGTTCCCTACGTCCTTCGGGTACTTTGACCCGCATATTCTGAAACTGGCAAAGGATTACCCGGAGGTACAATTCTTCCACTGCGGTGGACTTTATCAAGAAGGTAAACATCCAAATAACGTTGGCAGCTATTTTGGCTACATAGATGAGGGTGAGTACGTAGCAGGCATTGTTGCCGCCCACGCTTCCAAAACCGGAAAATTAGGATTTATTGCTGCTAAACCCATACCGCAAGTATTACGCAATATCAATAGCTTTACCTTGGGGGCACGTAGCATTAAGCCAGAAGTTACAACTCAGGTGATTTTTACAGGAGATTGGTCTTTGCCTGTTAAAGAAGCTGATGCTGCTAATAGTATGGCTGACCAGGGTATTGATGTAATTACCTGTCACGTAGATAGCCCCAAAGTAGTGATGGAAACGGCTGAGAAACGAGGCATTTTCTGTACTGGCTACCATGCGAGTCAAGCCCAACTTGCGCCCAAAGGATATTTAACAGGTGCGGAGTGGGACTGGACGAATGTCTATTCTAAGTATGCTGAAATGCTTAATGCTGGCAAGACGCTAATGAACGGAGGCATTCCCCATTTAGTACGCGGTGGTTTGAAGGATGGTTTTTTGAAGCTGTCGCCCTACGGTAGCGCCGTAACGGCAGAAGCGAAAAAGGATGCTGATGCTGCTAAGAGTAAGTTTCAAGATGGCAGCATGGTCATTTATAAGGGGGAAATAAAAGATAACACCGGGAAAGTTGTGATTGCTCAAGGTAAGGATTACAAGCAGCAAGACGCAGAACTAGAAAAGATGAATTGGCTGGCATCAGGCGTCATCGGCAAAGTTACGAGTTAATTAGCTGATGTGCATTCAATTCAAAATTGTCTAGCGGACAACTTAAACGCTGATTAGCTTAGTAGGGGCGAGCAGGTTTGCCCCTACAAACCCCTTCCTTTCGCTAAGAAAGTATTTCACGCCTGTCGGCAACCGCTATACAAGGAAGTTTTTAATTCAACACTGATTATTTTCTTAGTAATTCATCTTTTATTCTGGTAAACTACCCGCCGCTAATTCGGAGTACCGAATCTAGCGGGGGCTTTTAAGAGAAGCCCAGAGTTTACCCGACTAAGTACCTTGTGTACTTCGTTTTAGAAGCCATCACACCTACGGATACGAAGCCAGTCTGTAGCTCTGTGGTCAACGATTAAACAGACATATCGGGTCGAAGTCAGTGTCGTTGACGCGACAAACTTCTAAAACATTGTCAAGGCTAACATTACCCGCAAGGAGACTCACTCGTGAGTAAAGTTTTCGTTCTGGACACCAACAAACAGCCTCTCAATCCTATTCATCCAGGTAGAGCGAGAATGCTGTTAGCTCAAGGGAAAGCTGCTGTACTTCGCCGCTATCCCTTCACACTAATACTGAAAGAGGAGGTGTTAAATTCTCAAGTTGAACCACTCCAAATAAAGATCGATCCGGGTGCCAAAACCACTGGAATAGCGCTGGTCAACGAGACCACAGGCGAAGTTGTTTGGATAGCTGAACTACAACATCGTGGCTTCCAAATTCGGGATGCTTTAACTTCACGCCGTCAATTACGACGGTCACGCCGTAACCGTAAGACGCGATATCGCAAACCACGCTTTCTCAACCGCACTAGACTAAAGGGTTGGCTACCACCCTCTTTAAACAGTCGCGTTGCTAATATTTTGACTTGGGTTAAACGACTATCTGCACTGTGTCGAATTACTGCCATTTCTCAAGAATTGGTCAGATTTGACACACAACAGATGGAAAGCTCCGAAATTAGCGGGGTTGGTTATCAACAAGGAACTTTAGCCGGATACGAAATTCGTGAGTTTCTTCTTTCCAAGTTGAACAGAACTTGTGCTTACTGCGGTGTAAAAGACACCCGACTTGAGATTGAACATATTCAACCTCGGTCAAAAGGAGGTTCAAACCGAGTCAGCAACCTGTGTTTAGCCTGTGTCCCTTGTAATCAGAAAAAGGGTAATCAGGATATCAAAGACTTTCTCAAAGGTAAACCTGACTTGCTCAAACGAATCTTGGCACAAGCTAAAAAACCCTTGGCTGATACGGCAGCCGTTAATGCGACCCGATGGAATCTGTACGAAAACCTCAAAAAAACAGGCTTACCTGTTGAAGTTGGCACAGGGGGTCGCACAAAGTACAACCGCACGATTCGAGGTTTAGACAAGACGCATTACTGGGACGCGGCTTGCGTGGGAGCATCTACTCCAGAACGGTTAATCACAAAGGTCGTCAAGCCCTTACTGATTGCAGCTAAAGGGCATGGAACCCGTCAGCAATGCCGCACAGACAAGTTTGGTTTTCCAGTTCGTTATTGTTCTCGAACCAAATTCCACAAAGGTTTTCAGACAGGTGACATTGTAAAAGCCAATGTTACCTCTGGGAAGAAGGTTGGGACTTACGTGGGTCGAGTAGCTACTCGTGCCACTGGAAGTTTCAACATCTCAACAACCGATGGGCTAGTTCAAGGAATTAGTCACAAATACTGCATACACATTCACAAAAAGGATGGCTACGCTTATGTTGCCTAGACCCCGCCCCCCTTTTCCTCCCACCACCAATCTGGGTACAGATATGGTGGGGGTTTCCAAGGGGGAAGAAAGATGATTAACCGTCAAAACTGGCGTACAACTTTGGAAGCGGTTTGTATCCCGATCGCCGCCATCGTCTTCTCATTGGCATTGTTTGGAATTTTTTGTGCGGCAGCGGGATCTAATCCCTTTGGTGTCTATGCCTCAATCTACAAAGCAGCGTTTGGCAGTTGGCATTCCTTCCAAAACACCCTGATCAGGGCTGCACCGTTGATGTTGAGTTCCTTGTGCACGGCTTTGCCTGCCCGTTTGGGGTTAATGATTATCGGCAACGAAGGCGCTTTAGTAGTTGGGGGTCTGGGGGCTGTAGCCGCTGGACTGGCTTTATCTTCTGCACCGCCGACGTTAGTTCAAATTGCAATGGCGATCGCAGGAATTGTCTGTGGAGGTGTGTGGATTGGTGCAGTGGGAGCTTTGCGCTATTACCGGGCAGTGAATGAGACAATTAGCAGCTTGTTGTTGAACTATATTGCGATCGCCCTGCTGAATCATTTAGTCGGCGGCGTGATGCGCGACCCCAGCAGCGTCAATAAAATTTCTAGTTACCCGATTCCTGATGTGAATATGTTGGGAAATATTCCAGGAACCCGCGTTCACTACGGTCTAATTTATGGGTTGGTGGCTTGTGCGATCGCCTACTTCCTGATCCAGCGCACTACCTTTGGCTTTGCAGCTAGAACCGCAGGAGGTAACATCCGCGCTGCTCGAATTGCCGGACTTCCTGTAGGCAAGTTGACAATGGCAATCTGTTTCCTAGCTGGCTCTTGTGCGGGTTTGGCAGGCATGGTGGAAGTCGCCGCCGTGCACGGTCGAGCTAACGAATCACTTAATGCTAACTATGGCTACAGCGGTATCTTAGTCGCATTCATTGCTCGACACAACCCTCTTGCTGCCACTATTGTGGCAATTCTGCTTGGCGGCATTCTTGCTAGTGGCGGCATCTTGCAACGGGCACACGGACTGCCGGATGCAACGGTTTTAGTGTTCCAAGGGTTGGTCTTTTTGGTAGTTCTGTTTAGCGAATCGCTCTACGGACGTTTGCCATTTTTCAAAGAACGGTCAACCGATCGCCCTCAGCAGCCACCTTCTAGCGAGCAGCCATCAGTAGCCACTGTCTAACTAAGCAATACGTTAAGCCAAAATCTCAAATCGGAGGAGTCCACAATGGCAGCAGAAGTATTAGGTTGGTGGGGAGTACCTTTAGGTATTTTAGCAGGAACTTTGCGGGGTAGCGCTCCGTTTCTGTTCGTAAGTTTGGGCGAATGCCTGACTGAAAAAAGCGGCAAGATTAATTTGGGATTAGAAGGGACACTGTTAACGGGTGCGATGAGTGCCTATGCTATTTCTTATCTGACTGGATCGCCTTGGTTAGGTGTTTTAGCCGCTGGTATAGCTGGCATGGTACTAGGTTGTATCCACGCTTGGCTGTGCGTACAACCAAAAGTAAACGACGTTGCCGTAGGCATCGCCATGATTATTTTTGGTAGCGGCATTGCTTTCTTTTTTGGCAAACCTTTTATTCAACCAAGTGCCCCCCAGTTGCCTAGTTTACCTCTGGGTGCTTGGAGTCATCTGCCTCCGGTGCAATCAGCGCTACAAATTTGTCCCCTATTTTTGTTAGGTGTAGCGATCGCCCCTTTAATGCAGTGGTTTTTTAAATCAACTCGCTGGGGGTTATTTATTCGTGCAGTTGGGGATAGTCCCGATGCTGCAAAAGCAATGGGAATCTCCATTAATAAAGTTCGGATGCTCTGCATTATCGCAGGCAGTTTCTTAGCTGGAATTGGTGGTGCTTATTTATCTCTTTACTATCCCGGTAGTTGGACAGAACGCATCTCTAGCGGTCAAGGACTAATGGCGGTAGCGCTGGTAATTTTCGCCCGTTGGAATCCAGTTCAGTGCTTATACGCCTCGTTGCTCTTTGGGGGAGCGCAGGCGATCGGCCCCGCTTTGCAATCAGTAGGAGTAGATTCCTATTACTACTTATTCAATGCTTCGCCCTACATCCTGACGCTGGCGATCATGATTATTACTTGTTCGCCGAAACGAACTTTGACAGGCGCGCCTGGATCTTTAGGAACTAACACGTAAAACAGGAATTTATCGCAAGGAAGATCAACATGGGACGTTTTGTAGAAGCTGAACCATATCCTTATCCTTACAATGGCGATTTGCGGCCAGAAAATACGGTGTTGCTGATAATTGATATGCAAATTGATTTCTGCGGCATTGGTGGATATGTTGATAAGATGGGCTACGATTTGTCACTGACTCGCGCTCCTATTGAGCCGATCGAGCGAGTCTTAGAAGTCGCGCGGGCGAAGCACTTCCATATCATGCACACCCGCGAAGGACACCGCCCCGACTTGGCAGATTTACCAGAAAACAAGCAGTGGCGATCGCGCCAAATTAACGCCGGAATTGGCGATCCCGGCCCCTGCGGCAGAATTTTAGTTCGAGGTGAAGCAGGGTGGGAAATCATTCCAGAACTCGCGCCTTTGCCTGGAGAAGCAGTGATTGACAAGCCGGGAAAAGGTTCGTTTTATGCTACGGATCTAGACCTGTTACTGAAACGCAAAGGCATTCAAAATATTGTCTTGGCTGGCATTACAACCGATGTCTGCGTGCATACCACAATGCGAGATGCAAACGATCGCGGTTATGAATGTTTGCTTTTGTCTGACTGTACGGGCGCAACAGATTATGGCAACCATCTGGCGGCACTTAAGATGATCCAGATGCAGGGAGGAGTGTTTGGAACTGTTGCTGATTCAGAAGCATTTATCAAAGCTTTAAATGATGAATTTTGAGGAAAAAGTTAAGTTAGATAGTGTCGGGTTGCATGGGTAGTGTAAGAGTGATGTGAAAATTTATCTGTAGGAATCAGGGGTTAAATTTTAACCGCAGATAAAAACAGATTAACGCAGATGAACGCAGATAAGAAGGCAGATATTACCAGAGGTGAGATTAATACTTCAAAGATTGAAATGAGCCCTGCGCTCTAACTAAAAGTTTAAATCTCATAAGTAGCCGATAAGCTGGAAACTTTACAGGGGAGACAAAAACATGACGGAAGTAACTGATTCTATAGATCGAAAATCAGCACTGGAAACTCACAACTCAAAATCCCAAACTCAAAACATTCTTCAACCACCAGAACTAAAGGTGGTTAACATGACTAAGCGGTTTGGCACCATGACTGCTCTTGATAGCGTCTCAATGACGTTGAAATCAGGGACGTTTCATGCTTTGCTGGGTGAGAACGGAGCCGGCAAAAGTACCCTGGTTAAATGTGTGATGGGTTTCTATACTCCTACTTCCGGCAAAGTCTTGATTGATGGACAGGAAAGTGCGATCGCAAGTCCTCGCGACGCTCATAAGTACGGCATTGGCATGGTTTACCAGCACTTTACCTCTGTGCCTGCGATGACTGTAGCGGAAAATCTGGTTTTGTCCCGCTTTGATAGCCCCAATTTGATTAACTGGAAAGCCGAGTACGAGCTGTTAAAGGCTTTTATGAAAACTGCTCCTTTCCAAGTTCCTCTAGATACCCCGATCTTTCAATTAGCTGCGGGGGAAAAACAAAAGCTAGAAATTCTCAAACAGATATATCTTCAGAGTCGGATCTTGATTCTGGACGAACCCACTTCTGTGCTTACTCCGCAGGAAGCCGATGAGGTTTTAGGTTTACTGCGCGCAGAAGTTACTGCCGGAAGATTAAGCGTGTTAATTATCAGCCACAAATTCCGGGAAGTGATGGCGTTTTGCGATAGCATCACGGTGCTGCGTAAAGGGAAGTTTGCAGGTCAGGGTTTGGTAAAGGATCTGACTGTCTCGGATATGTCGGAAATGATGATGGGTGAAAGGCGCGAGCCAAAACAAGTTGAAAAGACAGCCCCCCCAACGACTATTCCTGTCCTTGAAGTTAAAGACCTTCATGCCAATAAAGACAACGGTATGGAGGTATTGACAGGAGTAAACCTGACAGTTCACAGCGGCGAAATTGTTGGGATTGCAGGTATCTCAGGCAACGGTCAGCGGGAACTGGTGGAGGTGTTGGCAGGTCAGCGTTCTGCTACAGGTGGAGATGTGCTGGTCAATGGCGAAGTTTATACGGCAACACGAGCCGAAATGTTTAAACATCAGGTTTTTGCACTACCAGAAGAACCCCTTCACAATGCTTGCGTACCACACATGAGTGTGGCAGAAAATTTAGCCCTGCGGACGTTTGACCGCCCTCCTCAAGCTAAAGCAAGTATCTTACTGATCCTGAAAGAAATTAGGCAGGCGGCTAAGAGCTTAATTAATACTTTCAAAATTAAAACGCCTTCGCCAGATACCCCTATAGGCAATCTGTCGGGGGGAAATGTACAGCGCACAGTGCTAGCGCGGGAACTCTCCGCCGAACATATTAAGTTACTAATTGCCGCGAATCCTTGCTTTGGTCTTGATTTTGCTGCTGTGGAGTACATTCACGGTCAGATTGTTGAGGCTCGCAACCGAGGGGTAGCTGTGTTGCTGGTGAGCGAAGATTTGGATGAACTGCTGAAATTGTCCGATCGGGTTTTGGTAATCAGTGGCGGGAATTTTACTTATGAAAGTGCGATCGCAGATGCAGATTTTGTTCAAATCGGTAAGAGTATGGCAGGACACTAATCAATTTTGGAATACCTTTGACCAATAATTTCTTGATGGTACCCGCCACGTGATTTATCCGTGGAATCAATCCAAAATCTCAAATCTAAAATCCTCAAGCCCCCGCATTTATCCGTGGGGTCGCCTCCAAAATCTCAAATCTCAAATCTAAAATCGAATGACTGAATTACTGAAGCAAACTTTGCTCCTTAAGGATTTACCTAATATCGCGGCGTGGCAGAATGAGTTGGCTTGGCAACCATTTCGCGATGGGGTGGAAATCTACCGACTTTATGGTGATAACGAAAGTGGATCGGCTGCTGCTCTACTGCGGTATGAGCCGGGAGCGAGTGTCCCAAGGCACACGCATACTGGTTTTGAACATATTTATGTACTCAGTGGATCGCAAACTGACCAGAATGGCGAACACCAAGCCGGAACCTTTGTCATTAACCTGCCTAACAGTAACCACAGTGTAGTCAGTCAAGCTGGTTGCATAGTTCTAGTAATTTGGGAAAAACCGATATCGCTATGGTCTTAATATCTGCCCAACCTTATGATTATGAACTGCCAGTATCTGGCGGTGTGGCTTTGGTTATCATCGATATGCAGCGAGATTTTTTGGAGCTTGGGGGATTTGGTGAAGCTTTAGGCAATGATGTCAGCCAACTACAGGCGATCGTGCCAACGGTAAAGCAGTTGTTAGAGGTATTTCGCGATCGCCATCTCCCGATTGTTCACACTATTGAAGGTCATCAACCCGACCTTTCTGATTGTCCTCCATCTAAGCAAAAGCGGGGTCAAAGTAAACTGAAAATTGGCGATCGAGGCCCAATGGGACGAATTTTAATTTTGGGTGAACCGGGCAATTCAATTATCTCAGAATTGACACCTAAGCCTGATGAAATAGTAATTAATAAACCAGGTAAGGGCGCTTTTTATCACACTAATTTGGAATTAATACTCCGTGAAAAAGCGATTACTCACCTAATTTTTACTGGAGTCACGACTGAGGTTTGCGTTCAAACAACTATGCGCGAGGCTAACGATCGGGGGTTTGAATGTTTACTCGTTGAGGATGCTACAGCTAGCTACTTTCCACAGTTTAAACAGAGCGCGATCGATATGATTCGCGCCCAAGGCGGTATTATTGGTTGGACTGCAAAGGCTGAAGTAGTAATACAAGCTTTGGAAAAATCGCAGCCTTAAATTAAAAAACTGTCGGCTATCCCGGATGTTTGGGGTAAAAAGCAGTGGCTGATATATTTTTTCGGGACAGGCAAGATGCCTGTTCCACAAAGAAGAGACCTCTGGGTTTGGGGCGGCTTGTCACCCCTCCAGATGTGGAACATCTGATGAAACACGCGCAAAAATAATGAAAAACCCGGTTTCTTTAAGAAGCCGGGTTTTTGCATATTCTATTGTTTATTTAAGCTACTTAACTTCAGCAGATCGCCGGCTGCGAGGCGATTCGTAGTACACTTTAGAGCCTGTATCGGAGACAAAATGACAATCCCAGTAAGAGCGAATAAAGCTCTTCCAAATTGGATCGGTTGACTTGCGATAATAATCGCCCAATACTGGCTTGATGGCTTCCGTTGCTTCCTTCAAGTGATAGTGCGGCATGGTCGAGAAAATGTGGTGGGCTACGTGAGTACCGATGTCGTGATGGATGGAATTGATGATTCCGTAGTCGCGATCGATCGTAGACAATGCACCTTTCAAGAAATACCAATCATTACCGCGATACCAAGGAATATCGGCTTCTGTGTGGTGCATAAATGTTACCAAATCCAACCACATCACGAACACGACGTAGGGAACTAAGTAGAATTTCAGCAAAAACAGCCAACCAAACTGATAGGTTAGCGCGCCTAAAAAGCCTACCATCAGTACCAAGGATGCGGAACTCGTCAACACATCCCATTTTTCGGAAGGACGGAAAAGCGGGTTACCGGGCATGAAGTGAGAACTTACCCGATCGCCCGATCCGCGAAACAGATAAATTGGGTAGGCAAATAACATCAAATAGAAGCGTCCCAGCTTTTCGTACCAGCGCATTTGTTCGTAATGACTCTCCGACACGGGATACCAGCTTTCATCGTTATCTAAGCTGCCTGTATTGGCGTGGTGGGTTCTGTGACTGATCCGCCAACCGTGGAAGGGCACGAGAATTGGAGCGTGGGAGAGGTGTCCGATCAGGTTGTTGAGCCATTTGCTCTTAGAAAATGAACCGTGCCCGCAGTCGTGGCCGACTACAAACAATGCCCAAAACATGGTTCCCTGCATCAACCAAAAGATTGGGTAAAAAAGCCAGGAATCGAGGGTATAGGCGATCGCATACAAACCTGCGATGATGCCAATATCTAAAAAGAAGTAAGCCAGAGATTTCCAGGGCGAGGGTTCAAAACAGTGGGCTGGAATGGCTGCCTTGATATCTTGAAGAGTAAAAGGTAACTCTGCTGTACGAGAGGACGAGCCTCGATCGATCGGGTGATTGAGAACAGTATTTGATTGCACGAAGTTTCCGATTTAAGGTGACTTGAGAAACCGCATTCCGCCTTTTAACAGTCACTTTCGGCCCGCAAGGAGCCATGTTTTTTACTTTGCAAGGGTTCCTAAAGTTCTTTAGTTCGCATGAACAGCCCGTCCTCGATTCTCAAGCAAGTTGGCTTGTGGAATACTTGTGTGGGAAAATTTAGTGCGATCGACCCTGTTATCTGAAAAAATCTCATGTGCCCGTTGTTGGTGCGAAATGCGACTTCAATCTGAGACTGGAAATCTGGAGGAACTACCTCCAGTCTGCAAGTAGCATACAGCGTTTCGAGCAGGAATTGTGAACGACAGTGTAGGGAAAAACCCATCGATTTTAGATTCAAGCACAAATCTCAAATCTCAAATCGGAGTGTTGGGTTTCACGCAAGTTCTACCCAACCGATTGTTCACTACAGTTCACAAATTCTGCAAGAATTGCTAAAGCTAAGTTAATGTAACATTTCTACACACATTCTGGCAATGACTTACCAGAAAATTTTTAAAATCCCTAAATCGCGGAAAGTGATGGGCGATCGCTTTCTCGCTTTTTGATTTTCTAGGTGGCAGCCTTTTCTAATATGAGCTTAGACCGTTTTACCACTTCTGGAACGTCGATCGGATAATCACCGGTGAAACAGGCCGAACAAAAACTCATCGGGTCTTCGTTAGTCGCCTTCAGCATTCCATCCCAACTCAAGAAAGCCAAAGAATCTACCCCAATTTGGGCGCCGATTTCTGCGACTGACTTAGTAGCAGCAATCAACTGATCTTGATTGTCGGTGTCGATCCCGTAGAAACAAGGATGTGTCACCGGCGGCGAGGAAATTCTCATGTGAACTGCGGTTGCGCCCGCATCCCGCAAGGCTTTGACGATTTTGCGGCTGGTAGTGCCGCGCACGATCGAATCGTCGATAATAATTACTCGCTTTCCTTCCAACACATCTTTGAGAGGGTTGAGTTTCATGCGAATTCCTGACTCCCGCATTGTCTGAGTCGGTTGAATAAAAGTGCGCCCGACGTAGCGGTTTTTAATCAATCCTTCGGCGTAAGGAATGCCGGAAGCTTGAGAAAAGCCGATCGCCGCCGGGATTCCAGAATCGGGAACGCCGATGACTATATCAGCATCAGCCGGAGATTCTGCTGCCAACAAACGCCCGATCCGCAGTCGGTAGCTGTACAAACTTTCACCTTCCATCTGGCTGTCTGGCCGAGCAAAATAGATCATTTCAAAGATGCAAAGTTTCCGCTTCTGCTGCTGACTCCAGTGGAAGGAAGCCATACCTTCCTCTGTAATCCAAACTAATTCTCCCGGTTCTACGTCCCGCAAAAATTCAGCACCGATTATATCCAAGCCGCAAGTTTCCGATGCTAAAACGTATCGTACCGGAGTTGTGGGAAGGATGCCAATTACCAGCGGTCGGACGCCGTGCGGGTCTCGGACTCCCATCACGCCTTGGGGGGTGGCGATCGTCAAACTAAAGGCTCCTTGGCACATACCAAAGGCACTGATCGCTCCTTCTAGCCAGTCTTTGCCCTTGTCTACCTCGGAACCGATCGCCACCGCGATCGCCTCTGAATCCGTCGTGCTGACAAACTCGCACTTCCGAGACAGCAATTCTTCTCGCAATTGTTTTGTATTGACAAGATTCCCGTTATGTGCTAAAGCCAGACTTCCCAAACGAGTTTCGACAACCACAGGCTGAGCGTTGACCGCGCGCGACGAGCCGGTAGTAGAGTAGCGAGTGTGGCCTACGGCTAAGTTACCGGGCAAGTGACCTAAACTCGATTCGTTGAAGACTTGGGAAACCAGTCCCATATCTTTGTGCAGGTGTACTTTGTTACCGTCAAAGGTAGCAATCCCTGCTGATTCCTGACCGCGGTGCTGCAAAGCATACAAACCGAAGTAGGTCAATTTGGCGACATCTTCACCCGGTGCGTAGATACCGAAAACGCCACAAGCTTCCTCGGGCTTGTCGGGTTTGCTAGAATGCTCGTCAGCCGCGAAGGAATGGTTGGGAATCATAGATGGGTGGGTTCCTAATGGGGATGGTGGGTTAGGGGGACAGTTTCAGCGGGAAATCTTGTTTGCGAAAGCGTCGCATAACTTAACATTCCCTTAATCTTGCCACGGATCTGTCATTATTTTCAACTCGTGTAGCATTTCAGACAGAAGCGATGGGGCGTTTAATGGCATTGTAGTATCGATCGCCCCCACATCCTATACTAACCTTGATTAAGGACGGGCGAGGGATTTGTCGAGGGATGTGGCGAGGGATGCAGCGATTGTCAAACGAAGTCCGCGCAACGCGAGACTGAAGAGATCGGCGATCGTGCAATAGAAAATAAATTATAAACTTGCTTGATGGGCTTTTTCAAATATTAGGATTTAAGGGCGATCGAGCTTGACTTTTTCAGGTAATTGACCTACTATACCATCATGGGAATCTGTGCGGCCATGTAAAGTCCCATATAAAGTCATCTTGGGCGCGATCGAGTATTAAGTAATGTCGTATTTTGTAGGTGCGTCGCTATAAGATTTGGGATCTTACTTGGAGATTGTAGATGGCGACGCACCCTACTGATTCAACCCGCGCACCATCACGTTTTCGTTGGTGTAGACGCGGTTTAAACCGCCGATTCCAATTCTTGAAAAATTTTGTAACTACCGCAAACTACTTCGATACAAATATCCCCTTCCAGTCGAAAGTAGAAAAGGGGCGACGAACCTGTCTCAACCAAACCTGCTTGATTTTGAAAAGGATAGGACAAAGTAGATAAAATTTGACTCTTATCTTCTGTCAATTGTCTTAATTCTGCGTTACCCACCCAGAAACAAGACTCTTCGGAGTCGGAGTTGACTGGTTGAGAGATTACCTGATGAACGAGTTGATAGAATTCGATGGAAGTGTCATAAATCCCGGTTCCGAATGTAAAGTCTAAGCGCAAGGTTAAAGGTTGGGGGATTAGGGTAATGCCTGCGAGGTCGGCACTTTTCAAGTCTTCTATGCAAAAATGTTTTAAAGGGCGATCGGCTGTAAGAGTCATATAATTATATTTTCTCCGGTACTGTGGGTGTTTGAACCTGGCATGAATTGAATATGATTGCCAAACTGGTCGTATCGGGGGCGGTAACTTTTACCGCGATCGTTTTTTATTTTAGGCCCGGTTCGGACAATTTCACCAGCGGGTCTAATATGAATTAAACTGCCATCAGGATGCTCGAATGTTTCATATCCACCCTCTGTTTTAGTTTTGAAGACAAAGCCCCTGTCTGCTATAGTTTCTAGTGCTTCTGACTTATTTTTTGCCGTTAAATCAGGCAACTGCTGAGATGCTAAATTCATTGCTTCTGTCACTATAATATAATTACAAGATGTATTATGTGCCAGTGGGAGGTGCGGAATGTGGGCGATAAATTAGCAGTCTCAACATTTATTTAATTGAAAATAAATCGAGTTGTCAGAGGCGACAACCCAAGTGTAAAGAAAAGAAGTGCATAGCACAAAAGGACAAAAATGTCAAGGGCTAAGGAGCCCACGCAGCCACACACACAACACGAAAACCGACGCTGATGTAGTCATTGTCCGCCGCAACGTAGTAGCGAATAGCCGATCGGCAAAGCCACGGAATGTTGAGCCACGAACCGCCGCGCCGCAGTTTTTGTAGGGTGCGTCGCTGTGAGATTTTTGATAAAATTTGCAGGTTTGAGATGGCGACGCACCTGACTTACTCTCGCGGTGCGTCGCTGCGAGATTGTCGATTTGATTTGCAGATTGTTTCGGGCGACGCACCCTACTACTACTACTACCCGGACACCACAGCCACGCGAAAACCGATGTCCGAGAAACGATCGCCCGCCGAATTGCTAAGACGATACGCACTGCGACAATTCACCGCACTGTGGTTCCATGAACCGCCACACCGCACCGGGCGATCGTTGCGATTGTTGTCGGGATCGCTGCACCATTCCCAAACATTCCCGTGCATATCATAAAGTCCAAAAGCATTGGGTGAAAAATTCCCGACATCCGTTGTTTGTTTGCGGAAAAGTCCCTTCGATGCCCCAGCGTAGGGATTATTGCCATTATAATTAACTAAATCCGGGGTAATTGTTTCACCAAAATAGAAAGGTGTTTTAGTTCCGGCGCGGCAAGCATATTCCCATTCCGCTTCTGAAGGTAAGCGATAAATCTTGCCTGTTTTTTTAGAAAGCCGCTTGCAGAATTCCACAGCATCATTCCAGCTTACTTTTTCAACAGGAAGTTTCGCACCTTTGAACTCCGAAGGGTTATTTCCCATCACCGCTTGGTATTGTTCTTGAGTTATCTCATATTTACCCATAAAAAAAGCCGGGATATTCACCGTACGCTGCGGCCCTTCATAACTACTTCGTCCGGCTTCCGTATCGGGGGAACCCATCACAAAACTGCCGCCAGGAATTGCTACCATATCTAGAGTAATACCATTCCCAATATTTTCTATAAAAGCCTGGGCTTTTCCTTGACTGCGGTTGGCAATTTGCCCCGTTGAGTTGACTGTCACTGTTTCAAAAGTCAAGCTTTTTAAAGCATTGGAATATGGCTGAGGTTTTGGAGTTTCTGGTGCGGGTTTTGGAGATGGTTTTGGAGATAGTTTTGGCGATGGACTTTCTGCTACAGATTGTGGAGATGGTTTTGGCGATGAACTTTTGGCTGTAGTTTTTGGAGATGATTTTTGAGCTGATGATTTAGGAGATGGGGTCGCCTTGTTGGATGAAGGTGGAAGATTTGGTGAAGTTGAAGAAGATTTGTTGTTCAACAAACTTTGACCCAGCAAAGCTAATGCAAATCCTCCCCCAGCAAAACCCGCTAATTGCAATAAACCTCGCCTTGTTGTGTTAGTCGGTAACGGCAAACTGTGTTGTGGAATCACAGGAATTGTCGGATTTGATATCGGTGCGGGATTGGGTATTGACTGACGTTGAAAATCTATTAAAACTTCCTCTGCTGATTGATAGCGCTGCTGGATATCTTTTGCCAACAACTTAGATAAAATCAACTCCAATCTCTTGTCAATGGGCTTTTTCAAATGTTGCTGCCAATTTCCAGTCCAGCTATAACCGTGTTCCGTCCACAAACCATAAGGATGTACCCCCGTCAGTAGATGAAAAGCCGTCGCCCCCAAGCTAAACAAATCGCTGGCTGCATAAGCTTCACCCCCTTGCATTTGTTCAAGCGGTGCATAACCATGCGAACCAATTTGCGTTCCCTGTCGCGATATCACTGTTCCCGACAACTGTTTGGAAACTCCGAAATCAATCAGCATTAACAAACCGTCGCTGCGACGGCGCATAATATTCTCAGGCTTGATATCTCGGTGAATAATTTTTTGTTCGTGAATAAACTTGAGAACAGGTAGAAGTTCGAGTAAGAGTTGCTTAACTTGGTTTTCTTGCCAAATTCCCTGATTGTGGAAAAGCATCAACA
Organism: Microcoleus sp. A003_D6; assembly: GCF_036702825.1. Lineage (NCBI taxonomy): Bacteria > Bacillati > Cyanobacteriota > Cyanophyceae > Oscillatoriales > Microcoleaceae > Microcoleus > Microcoleus sp. A003_D6. Next base: position 35,513 of record NZ_JAUBWA010000060.1, read on the forward strand.
AATTATCTCCATCCACAAACTGCTGTACGAGATACAAATATTTGTCTTGTTCAAAGTACGCATCTAGTGATGGAATTTGGGGATGTTGTCCTAGCTGTTGCAGTTGTCTGGCTTCTTGCTGAAATAATTCTACCGCTTTGTTAATCGCCCAAGTTCCCTGGACATTTGGGGCTAATTGTTTAACCACACAGCGTTGATTTAGTTTATCAATATCTTCTGCTAAATAGGTTCTGCCGAAGCCACCTTGACCGAGGAGTTCGATCGTGCGGAAACGATTTCGCAGGATGGGTACGAGTTCCAGGCCACAACTGATGCAATATGTTTGTCCGTCCGGGTTTTCAGGTTTTTGACAGTCGGGATTGATACAGCAAATCATTTGTTTTAGGAATGATATTGTTTATATTGTATAGATCGACTGGGCGATTGAATCGACGATTGATAGGCCGATTGAAAAAATTAGCCTAATTTGTAGGGTGCGTCGCTGTGAATTTTCTAGGCAATTTGCAGATTTTTAATGCGACGCACCTTACTATTGTGTGGTGCGTCGCTGTGAAATTGTCGCTTTTATTTGCAGATTGTCGATGCGACGCACCCTACGGCTAATTAGACAGATGCAATCCGACGCTCGATCGCATTATAGAATCGATCGCCCATATCAGCCATCGCCACCTCAATTAACACTTGATTGTCAGCACTCACAACCCGCAAAGGTGATTCAGCACAGCAAACTAAACCAATTTTCTGCCACATTTTGGTCAAATGTTCTTGCAGGTAAGACTCCCAAATTTTTTGATTTTTCGGTGCGACTGAAACTACAATGCAGTTGCCCATTTCACCAAACAAAATTTCATCCCAGCGACTGACATTTGCCGAATTACAACTGAGATGAATTTCCGCACCCATTTTAGCAGAAATACAAGATTCCGCGAGGGCGATCGCCATTCCACCTTCCGCACAATCATGGGCAGAACCTACCCAACCTTGCCGAATTCCATCGCGACAAACCGATTGCACTTTTCTTTCCAACTCAAAATCTATCCTGGGCGGTTTCCCAGCTACAATCCCGTGAATTGCCGCTAAATATTCCGAACCTCCCAAAGTAGGAGAACTTGCGATTTTTGAGCTTTCAGATAACAAAGATTCACCCAAATTTATCCGTGTATTAGTGTCATCATCCGTGTCGTCGTGCGTTTGGGAATTTTCAGATAACGAAGATTCACCCAAATTTATCCGTGTATCAGTGTCATCATCCGTGTCGTGCCGCCCCATTCCCAGCACATAAATTAAATCACCTTTCTTTAGCCAAGCTTGGCCAGCAATCTTCTTCAAATCGGGAATTAACCCCACCATTCCGATTACTGGAGTCGGATAAATTGGTTGAGGATTTCCCTCAGCATCAACCGTTTCATTGTAAAGAGAAACATTGCCACCAGTAACAGGCGTTCCCAACTCCCGACAAGCCTCAGCAATCCCGCGACAAGCTGACGCTAACTGCCAATATCCGATCGGCTTTTCGGGACTGCCAAAATTCAAATTATCCGTAACTGCCAGAGGTTCAGCCCCCACACAGCTTAAATTTCTCGCTGCTTCCGCTACGACTGCTTTTGCACCTTCATAAGGATCGAGATAAACATAACGAGAATTGCAATCAACCGTTGCAGCAACTCCAGGAATCATCCCCAGGGGCGCTTCCTTCTTGCTAAGGGGGGGAGAAAGTTTTGGAGTTTCCCTACCTTGTGCCTTTGTAAATAGAGGAATTACCTCTTCTTCTTGTTTGCTTTCGGAAGCTAGAGAAACAGCATTTCCTCTCAGTAGATCCCCCTTAGCAAGGGGGTGTACTTCTAGCCCATTACCAAGGGAAGATTGGCAGGGTTCTAGCGGACGCAATCTGATAACCGCAGCATCAGCGCCTCCCGGCAAAACAACAGTATTGTTTTGCACTTGATGGTCATATTGGCGATAAACCCAGCGTTTAGAAGCGATGGTGGGAGTATCTAAAAGCGTCAGCAAAATCTGATTCCAAGTTTGGAAATTACCGTTAATTTCGATACCTGTAACTGTGGATTGCGGCAGCGAATCCGCCGTCCATTCCCATGCTTTTTTAGCATATTCTGGCGGCTCTGTCAATAGTTCTCGGTGATAAATTGGCGTGTTATCTGCCAAAGCAGTTGCGGTAATTTCGGCAGCGATTTCGCCTTTAAAGAGAATTCGGACGATCGGCTTTTCGATAACTGTCCCCGCTACTACCGCGTGCAATCCCCATCTGTGGAAAATATCGATTAATTCTTGTTCGCGTCCTTTTTGGGCAACAAACAACATCCGTTCTTGGGATTCCGAAAGCAGGTATTCGTAGGGAACCATACCGCTTTCTCGAACGGGAACTTTGTCTAAATCGAATTCAATGCCGACGCCGCCTTTGGCTGCCATTTCTGATGTGGAACAGGTGATTCCGGCCGCACCCATGTCTTGGGCGGCGACGACTGCACCGGTTTTGAATGCTTCTAAACAAGCTTCAATTAAGGATTTTTCTAAAAACGGATCTCCTACTTGGACTGCGGGGCGATCGTCCATTGATTTGTCGGTCAATTCTGCACTGGCAAAACTTGCTCCTCCCATGCCATCTCTGCCAGTAGTGGAACCGACATAAAGCACGGGATTTCCGATGCCGGATGCCCCGGATTTGACGATTTCTTGAGTTTCCATTAAACCCAAGGCCATGACGTTAACTAATGGGTTGCCGGAATAGGCGGGGTCGAAGTAAACTTCGCCGCCAACTGTGGGCACGCCGATGCAATTTCCATAATGGGAAATTCCCGATACTACGCCTTTGAACAATCTCTGAGTTTTAGCGTCGTCTAAGTTGCCAAAACGCAGGGAATTTAAAAGTGCGATCGGGCGAGCACCCATTGTGAAGATATCGCGGAGAATCCCGCCGACACCGGTTGCCGCACCTTGGAAGGGTTCGACTGCTGACGGGTGGTTGTGCGATTCAATTTTGAAGGCGAGTTGCAAGCCGTATCCCAAGTCTACAACGCCGGCATTTTCTCCGGGCCCGACGAGAATTCGATCGCCCTCTGTGGGAAACTGTTTTAATAGCGGCCGCGAATTTTTGTAACAGCAGTGTTCGCTCCACATGACGCCGAACATTCCCAATTCAGCTTTATTAGGATGGCGACCGAGACGCTGAACGATTTCTTCATATTCTTCAGGTGTGAGTCTTTCACCGGCAATTTGTTCGGGGGAAAATGGGGATTCGGAGATGGGAGACATGGAAACTCGTTATAAACCACAGGCTATATTCTAAATGCCCTGCGGTTGCTTAATCTACAATCTATAATCTAAAATCTATAATCCCAAGCTTTTGGTTTGCTAATTTAAAATCTAAAATCTAAAATCTAAAATCGAATGACTTTACCTCGAAATCTCAATTTTGCTAACCAAAACTTGCGGAACCGTTCTTTTAAAGGGCTTGACTTGTCAGGCGCGAATTTCAGCGGTTCCGACATTCGAGGCTGCAATTTCACCGGGGCGATTTTGAGGGGGGCAAATTTTCAGGGTGTCAGAACCGGACAAAGCCGCAGGCGGGTGAGAAATTTGATTGCTAGGGCTGGGGTAACGGCGGTGACAGTGACGGCGGCTGGGGCTTTGACTGGACTGATTGGCGGGGCGGATGCGGGGGCTGTGGCTGTGGCCGGAACGGCTGCTACGGCGATTGCTGCGACTCGGGGCGAGGCGGGAATTGTGGCGGGGGCTGTGGCTGGGGCTGCTGCTGCGATCGGGGCTAGCGGTATTGTGACATTTTTTGGCGGAGATACTATCAGGGGAATTGTCTTATTTTTGGTTTCTGGGGTAATTCTTGGGTTAACTGCGATCGGCTTTTTTATCGCTGTTGAGGAAATAGAAAAATTGTCGGTAACTTCGTTTAGAAAGGCTGATTTGACTGATGCTGTATTCGATGCGGGGGCGGTTCTCGATGCAGATTTTTCCGATGCGCGAGGAGTGCCTTGGTAAACAAGCTGATTCTCCAATCTAAAATCTAAAATATACCATTTAAAATCGGATGACTAAGTTTCCCCACGATCAGTTTGCGAAAGAATACCTGCAAGAGTTATTGTCGCCTCTTGGAGAAGTAGAAACGAGCAAAAATGTCACTGCTGAAGTTAGAGAAATTGATGTTTGGTTTCAACCGACTTCTTTTGAGGGCGAATATGTCCAAAGTTTGGGTTTGTTAGGTAAAATGGCTGCGACAGCGGCGATAATTGAACCGTTTCGCAATCCTGTGACTGCTGAGGGAATTTTTAGCTGTGTTGTTAAGTTATTAAATAGTAGGGCAGAACTGGGGCGGCGGGCTAATCGAGAAAATCAACGTTTCGATGAAAGACAATTGCCGATGTTGATGTTGTGGATTCTCACTCCCACTGCTTCGGAAGCTTTATTAAATAGTTTTGGTTTTCGGACTCCCGAAGAGTCTGAGGGCTGGGGGAGGGGAGTTTATTTTTTATCGGAGGTTTGGAGAGTTGGCTTAATCGCCATTCACCAGCTACCGAAGACTCCAGAGACTATGTGGTTGCGGATGTTGGGTAGGGGCAGGGTGCAGCAAGGGGCGATCGCAGAATTAACAGCATTTTCCGTCAACGATCCGCTCCGAGCTAATGCGCTACAATTACTTTACACCTTGCAGGAAAATTTGCAAGCGAATACACCAACTAATCCCGCAGGGGATGATGAAGATCAGGAGTTAGTTATGGCGATCGTACCCCTTTTTCAACAACATTTACAAGAAGCACGAGAACAAGGTCTTGTACAAGGTATTGTACAAGGTCTTGAGCAAGGAAGAGAACAAGGAATTGAACAAGGAAGAGAACAAGGACAGCGGTTGATTTTAGAGAATTTCTTGCAGGTAAGATTTGGGGAGCTAGACCCCCTAACTCTCACTTTTGTGCGCCCGATCTCGGCTCTGCCTACTGCCGAGTTTACGATGTTGTTAGTACAATTGTCTATGCTGCCGATCGCACAAACCGATCGCCAACCAGTCCACAATGTGCTAGCAGCAAGTGTTTTAAACAACCGTTTCAGCGCTTCAGCACCATCAGCAGAACTCCCGGTTAATCTCATCCCCAATTTGCTCGCCTTATCTCCAGAAAAGTTATCATTACTGCTGTCAGAATTGCCTGAATTATCGCTGGACAATCTGACAACTAGATTGTCACAACGAGCGAGTTGAAAATTAATAATGTGGCTTGAACCCGGACTTTTTAAACAAGTCCGGGTTCTGGGTGTATAATAAGAGACTGTGGTAATTTGTCATTTGCCGATGAAGTTGCGATCGTTCTTTTCTTTCCTCATTGCTGGGGTGTTGGCACTTTTAGCCCTGAGTGCCGGTGGTTTTTACTGGCTGACAACTCAAACTCCCCTGAATTTGCTCGCCGGCGGGCCGACAACTACTCCGGCTGCGGCTGTGTTTGTCTCGAAACAAGCACCTTTGTTAGCTTCAATGCTGGTAAATCCCGATCGCCTCGAAGCCCTGCGGCAAGTCTTTGCGTCTCCCGAAGAAAGAAGTCGATCGCACGCTGAATTCGAGCAAATCAAAAAAAGCCTCCTCGCAAATACAGGCCTGAATTACAGTCGAGATATCCAACCTTGGATAGGTGACGAAATTACCCTCGCCGTCACAGATATAGATTTCGATCGCGACAGCAAAAACGACCAACAAACCGGGTTTTTGCTGGCCGTTTCCTCCCAAAATGCCGATCGCAGCCAACAATTTCTCGACTCCTACTGGCGAAAACAATCTCGGATCGATAAAACAGTGCAGTCGGAACTCTATAAAGGCATCCAACTAACTTACAAAAAATCATTTACAGCTAACCCAAAATCCGCTGCAATTTCGCCTTTCAACCCGCTTTCTCTGCCGATTTCAAGTTTGCCGCCCAGCTTCGCAACAGCGGCAATCGGCGGCAGTTCTGATTCAGGAAATAACCCCAGTTTTGTTTTATTTGCCAACAGCCCAAATGTGATTCGAGATGCAATTAACAATGTTGAAGCAGCCAACCTAAATCTCAACAATAGTCCTAACTATCAAAAAGCTTTCCAGCAGTTAACTCAAGGCAGAATAGCTTTAGCATTTGTTAATCTCCCGCAATCAGCAACCGAGCAAAATCCCCCAGTTTCTCTTAATTCCCTCGCAGTTGCTGTCGGAGTCAACCGACGGGGATTGCTGGCTCAAACTGCTTTAGTGACATCGCGAGAAAACACAGCTTCTCCAACACTCTCCGAACCTGTGCAAGCCTTGCAGTACATTCCCTCAGCCAGTCCTTTCGCCGTCGCCAGCACCGATTTAAGGAATTTTTGGGGTGATTTGTCATCGGCGGTGTCCAGCAATGCAGAAGTCTCAAAATTAGTCGATCGCACCCTGGCAGATATTCAGCAAGGTTGGGGAGTCAACCTGCCGCAGGATATATTTAACTGGGTACAAGGAGAATACGCTTTAGCAGTGCTTCCGAATTCGTCAAATCGTGCTGACTGGATTTTTGCCGCCGAAAAATCTGCCGATTCCCAACAGGCGATCGACAAACTCGATGAAATTGCCCGCAGCAAAGAATACAGCATCGGCAGCTTCACTCTCAGAAACCAGAAAATTACCGCTTGGACGCAGTTGACAACTAACCAGAATTATGGTACAGAAAATAATAGAAAAAGTGCGATCGAAACCGAGGCAAAAGGAGTCCGAGCCACGGTTGGTAAATACGAAATTTTCACCACCTCAGTAGAAGCGATGGACGCAGCACTCAAAGCAGCCGAAACAGGCTCTTTAGTTGCCAATCAAGATTTTCAAACCAGCATCGAACCGCTACCGCCATCTAACGACGGCTATTTTTATTTAGACTGGCCCTCCAGCAGGGCAATTTGGGAAAAACAAATCCCGCTGTTGAGGTTAATTGAACTTTCGGCAAGACCATTGTTCGACCACTTGCGATCGCTCACCGTCACCAGTACCGGAGAAATAACAGGAATTCGCAAAGCTACAATATTTATGCGGCTGAATTAGTCATTAGTTATTAGTCATGAGTCATTAGTTAGCAGTTCGATCGTCGAGTCATAAATTTTGTCGGGGCGGGTTCACAAAAATATAGCAGATTGCAAGTTTATGAAGTACAACTAAGATCGATCCCCGTAGGGACACGGCGGGAGTGCGGTGTCCCTACAAGGGCTATGTACCTTACAAACAAGCGCAAAAGTGCTGTATATCATAAAAGCGAAAGCTTCAGCAATCATTAGTCATACCACTTTTCAAAAGTATTGCTACGAACATTTTGTTTGGGTTTAGTTGCACGGGCCCAACCTACTGTCTATTGACACTCCCCTGGCTGAAGCCGAGGGGATTCTTAATTCAGCGACTGACCTTAAAATGTTCTGTCCTCACGGCAATACTTAAACTTTTCAACCGTGGAGTACCACCAATTGACGAGTCCAATTCAGAAACAGCCCAGCGGGTCTATCTCCAAAAGCGTACTAGAATATTTATCTAGAGTTTGGGTATGCC